>CAYGNA010000062.1:0-14204 GCA_964351065.1 uncultured Pseudomonadales bacterium | reverse complement strand
GAATGGGACAGGACGCTGTTTGTCGGGACTGATGCCGGCATAGCAGTCATCGACAGCGCGCGTTCCTCGGTGACGCTCCATCCGGCCTCGAAGAATTTTGCGGTGCGAGTCATTACCGAGTTTGATGGCAAGTTATGGATAGGAACGCATTCTGATGGACTGCTTGTCTATGACCCATTAACCAGGCGGACAACACAGCATCTGAGTGTGCCAGACGATACGTCAACCCTGCCCGGCAATCTCATCAGGGATCTGCTCGTCGACCATCGGGGGAAGCTCTGGGTCGCCACAGACAGCGGACTCGCTGAACTTGTATCTGATGAGGGAGAATTTGTCGTGTTCCGTAACGACCCGGCAGATCTATACAGTATCGCGGACAATCGAATTGACTCGCTGTATGAGGACCGTGGTGATGTGCTGTGGGTTGGTACCTACGGCGGTTTCAGTCGCTGGAACTATGTGAGTGATTCGTTTGCACAATATTATGTAGGCTCAGGTCATCTGGCCAGCGATGTAGTCAATTCAATTGTCGAGGGAGCCAATGGTGAAATCTGGCTTGGCACCTACGGCGGCGGGGTGGACCGGCTTGTGCCCGATGTCAGGTCAGGCTTTGTAGCCGGCGACAAACCGGCACTCAGCCTCAATGATGACCGCGTCATGGCGCTCGCCGTTGATGATGACGGTGCACTCTGGATTGGGACTCGCACAGCAGGGCTCTATCGTTATCATCCAACAACGGGTGAGCAGGCGCATTTTGTCGCCGGTGAGGCCGGACTTTCTTCCGATGGCGTCACTGCCATCACGACCAGTGGCGACAGTATATGGATTGGTACCTATGGTGGTGGCCTGAATCATCTGGATCGCAGCACCGGTCAGTTCACCCGGTACAGGCACGACCCTATGGATGCGACCTCACTTGGTTCCGACAAGGTGCTGGCAATCTATCGTGACAGTCAGGGTGATTTCTGGATTGGTACAGAAGAAGGCGGCCTGAACAGGTTTAACCCGATTGACGGCACATTTCATCGTTTCGTCCACGATCCAAACGATCCTGCCAGCCTCAGTAGTAACACAGCATGGGAGATACTGGAGGCCAGCAATGGCGATCTCTGGATCGCAACCTGGGGCGGTGGTATCAATCGCTGGGGTCTGGCCGATCGAGAGGCGGGAGTTGCCCAATTCAAGCGAATCGACAAGGGCGATGGGCTGATCGGGGATACGGTGTTCGGCATTCTCGAGTCGCCAAGCGGACACCTGTGGCTGTCTGGCAATCGTGGCCTGACCGAGTACGGACCTTCCGATGGCGTCATGCGCCACTTTGACAAACGCAATGGGATTCGCGGTGACGAGTTCAATTTTGGTGCGCGACTCAAAACCAGCTCAGGACTTTTTGTATTTGGCAGTAATGTGGGCGTTGTGGTTTTTGACCCTGAGTCTGTGCTGGTGAATCGGCGTGTGCCGTCAATATATGTGTCTGTCAGTTCAACGCTTCAGGCCGGTATCTTCAATGCCAGTAGTTTAGACCGTGTACAGTCGTTGGAAGTTGGTTATGGTGACCGATACGTCGATTTCAGGTTTGCCGCACTCGACTACGCGTCACCGGACAAGAACGTCTATCGCTATATGCTTGAGGGTTTTGACGAGGACTGGATTGATCCGGAGAACTTTCGTCGCGCCACTTACACCAATCTCCCATCCGGGGACTATGTGTTCAAGGTGCGGGCGGGGAACAACGATGGCATCTGGAACGATACTGCGGTTGGGATACCGCTGGAAGTGGTGCCGCCTTTCTGGCTCAGCATCTACGCTTACACACTGTACGTCCTCTTGATTGCCAGCATCATTGCGACTTACGTCCTGGTCCAGCGCAACAAGCTTTCCAACGAGGCCAAAATGCGGCGTCTGCTGGAAGTTGAGGTCAGGCAGAGAACGCTTGAGCTTGCCGAACGTAATGTGCAGCTGGAGGATGCCAACGAAAAACTGACGGTAGCCAGTATGAGTGACGCCCTGACCGGATTGCAGAATCGGCGTTATCTGTACAGCTACCTCGAGAGCCAGATAGCAGCGTTAAACCGGCTGGTCGCAAGGTTACAGGACCTGCCGGATGCGGCAGCAAGAATTCGCCAGGAAGGTTCGCTGTTTTTTATGATGATTGATCTGGATGGATTCAAGGCGATTAACGATACGTTCGGGCACGCTGCCGGTGACTCGGCCCTGTTGCAGGTGCGCGACCTGTTACGAGCAAGTACCCGTGAATCCGACGTGATCATTCGCTGGGGGGGTGACGAATTTTTGATTGTGGGCAAGAGTGAGAGCCAGTCAGGGCTGGAACTGCTAACGGAGCGAATTCGGCACGATCTGGCTGAACACAACTATGTGGTTGGTGAGGGGCAGGTGGGTAGTCTTGCAGGTTCCATTGGCGTCGCACTATTCCCCTTTAATGCACACCATCCACGCCGATTTACCTGGGAACAGGTTGTTGCGGTTGCTGACCAGGCGGCTTATGTGGCCAAGGCCAATGGAGGTAATGCCTGGGTAACGCTTGGGGCGGTTGCAACCACCGAACAGGTGGACATCGTGCGCATGAAAGAAGAATTGCTTGCAGTCATTGAGAGTGGTCAGGTGAAGGCGACCTCGTCGTTGGGTGATAATCTCCGTGTGGATGCGAGTCGGGAGACTACCGTCAGTGGTGCGCGCGGCTCGATTTCATAAATAAAGCCTGCATAGCACGGTAACCTCGCTTTTTATCACGCACCAAATTTCTCTCCATCCCAACTGTCGATACGCGTAAATGCCGGCACTGGCTTGCGTTTTAGTTTTGTCAGTTGCTTCACAGGCTTGCCGATCGCGACCATCGAGGCAATGGCAAAATGCCCGGGTAACTTCAACAGCGCCTTCGCCGCAGGTTCCTGGCCTGCAAGAAACGTGGTCAGAACACCACCAAGCCCTTCGTCGCGGGCTGCCAGCAGGAGATTCCAGACGAACGGGTAGATAGAGGCGCCAGAGATGACACCAACCCGGTCAAGGTCCTTATCGAAGGAGGTTACACAGGTCAGGTCCACGCAGACAACAAGTACCACGGGGGCGTTCTCCAGACTGTCGATAAGCGGGAACGTGGCTGGCATAGCGTCAATGGTTGCCTGTGAAAGCCGGGATGGGACAATGCTGTTGAAAGGCGTTTCGCCTGCCACCGCCTGGGCTTTGTATTGTTTGATGACGGGGCCCATCAGGTCGCGTAACTGGCGCCGCCGTTCTTTGTCCCTGATAACGAGGACGCGCCAACCCTGCCTGTTGCCGCCGCTCGGCGCAAAGCGTGCATTGTCCAGAATGCGGTAAAGGGTGTCGTCAGACACTGGATCATTGGTGTATTCACGTGCAGCGAATGTGGTGCGCATGACGTCAGTCAGTTCCATCGTGTTGTTCCTTGCCTCAACTCGGCCAACAATACCCCGATTGACTTCACTTCTGAACCGTCAGGGTCAACAATGGTAACTTCCCCGTTGTTTTGATAGCAGAGGCATGAATGAAGTACGTCCTTTTAGCAGTTTGCCTGTTTACACTTCCGGTATATGGGAGCGATGCCCTCCAGCGAGCAGTAGATCGCGACTACGACGAGCACCTGGAGGCGCTCTTTAAACACTTCCACGCCAATCCCGAACTGTCCTTTGTTGAGTTTAAGACGGCAGCTCGAATTGCCGATGAACTCAGGTCAGCTGGTTTTACCGTAACCGAGGGCGTGGGCAAAACGGGTGTGGTTGCGCTACTTGCCAATGGTGCTGGGCCACTGGTGATGATGCGGGCTGACATGGATGGCTTACCTGTCCAGGAATTGTCCGGTCTACCCTATGCATCAACGGTTGTGCAGGAGAATGTCGAGGGCGTCAGTTTTCCGGTGATGCATGCCTGTGGCCACGATGTCCACATCACGTCACTGGTTGGTACGGCACGCCGCATGGCTGCAGACCGCGAATCCTGGTCCGGCACCCTGATGCTGGTGGCACAGCCTGCCGAGGAGTGGAAAGACTCTGGTGCCAAGGCGATGCGTGACGATGGCATCTGGGCGCGCTTCGGCACGCCGGACTATGCACTTGGCTTTCACGTCTCATCCGAGATTGAAGCAGGCAAGATCTTTGCCGCACCCGCGGCCGCCTACTCGGGTGTGGATTCGATTGATATTGTAGTCCCGGGTATCGGTGCCCATGGTGCGAGTCCTCACCGCGGTAAAGATCCCGTGCTTATTGGTGCGCAGATTGTGGTTGCCCTGCAGACCCTGGTGTCCCGGGAGTTGTCACCACGAGAACCCGGGGTGGTGACAGTCGGGGTGTTCAAGGCTGGCAACAAACGTAACGTCATTGGTGAAGAAGCGCGTCTTGAGTTGACGGTTCGCTCTGACAGCAATGAGACAAGACAGCGTCTGCTTGATGGTATTGAAAGAATAGCGCGCTATACGGGTCTCGCGGCTGGATTGCCAGAAGACCGGCTGCCCCGCGTCGAGATGAAAGGCACACTGCCGGTGACAGTGAATGAGACAGCACTGGTGAATCGGCTAACCACACGATGGCAAGCTGATCTGGGTGACGATGCGCTCGCCGACTATGATCGCCAGGGTATGGGGGGTGAAGACTTTCCCTGGTTTACACAAGACCCGTTTATACAGAGCGTCTATTTTCAGATTGGTGGGACGCCACTTGAGGATTTTGAGCGTGAGTCCAAAGGTGGTGCGCCTGTGCCCTCGCATCATTCGCCTGTTTTCAGGATTACGCCTGAACCCGCGGTTGAAAGCGGGGTAATTGCGACGGTGATTGCCCTGCGTGAACTGATGCCGGCGCGCTAAGGAGGTCCCATGCAAACATTTTCTGCCGAGGCGCTCGGTAAGTCGCCTTTCAGGTTCATTGGCGCGCTGGATTTTGACCAGCGCGAACAGGGTATTAGTCCTCCTCGTTTGCCGGGGTGGACCCGACCCCAGGTGCCGCGGATGATGGATGTGATGGTGCGAAAGCCAGAAGTTGCTGCGCACCAGGCGGGGATGGCACTGCTCGGGCTGGTTTTGCCCGTCTTATGGTCAGGTGCGGAGGACTACCCCGGCCCGACTGTGGCCGATGCAGGGGATCTGCCCGACGATCTGCATCCGAATGCTGCCGGCTACATCAGGATGGGGCAGCGCTTTGCGGCGACGGTGCTGGCTCCGTTGGGATACCCAAGCTAAGTCGGCACACCGTTGATATACTCAAGCCAAAATTCAAACACACACTTTTTTCGGAGCGGATCCTATGCCTATTAATCCAGAAGCCGTTGGCGCTAAAGGCAACCCCACAAAACGTTCATGGACGTCCAAAGATGCGCTGCTCTATGCCGTCGGCGTTGGTGCCGGTACTGACGAGTTGCAGTTCACCACCGAGAACACACGGGATTTGCCACAAAAAGTGTTGCCTACTTTTGCGGTGATTGTTGGCGGTGGTGGGGCACCCATGGACAAGGTGGGCAGCTTTAACCCGGCGTTGATGGTGCATGGCGAGCAGGGTATTGAGCTTTTTGGTGAGATTCCACCTGATGGCGAGATTGAGAGTGTAGGCGAGTGCACGGCGATATGGGATAAAGGCTCGGCCGCCGTGCTTGAGTTTACTTCTGAATCCAAAAATACGAAGACGGGTGAACTGTTGCTGCGGACCCGCATGACATTGTTCTGTCGTGGTGAAGGTGGCTTTGGTGGCGATCGCGGGCCCAGTGACAAACTGGAGTTTCCAACGCGCGCAGCGGACCATGCGGTAACCTACAAAACCCGCGAAGACCAGGCCCTGACCTATCGGCTGTCCGGTGATCGTAACCCCTTGCACTCGGATCCCTCTTTTGCGGCCATGGGCGGTTTTGACCGGCCCATCCTGCACGGCCTGTGCACTTATGGATTTACCGGTCGCGCCCTGTTGCATAGCCTCTGCGGCGGCGACCCTGGGCGGTTCCGGTCGATGGATGCGCGTTTTTCGAAACCGGTATTACCAGGTGATGAACTGACGGTAGCCATGTGGGTTGATGGCAACGCTGCGCTGTTTCGAACCACAAATGGCAAGGGTGATGTTGTGATCGACCAGGGCAGGTTTACCTTCGCATGATGTTGAAGGCGGGTGACAAGGCACCGGCGTTTTCGCTCCAGGCAGATGATGACAGTGAGGTAACAATTGATGACCTGCTGGTCAATGGCCCATTGATACTGTATTTCTATCCTGCTGACTTCACTGCGGTGTGTACTGCCGAGGCCTGTAGTATTCGCGATATGCATGAAGACATCATTGATGCCGGGCTCAACGTGGTAGGCGTGAGCCCGCAGTCAATTGAGAGTCATCGACGCTTCAAGACACGTCATGATCTGCCATTTCGATTGCTGTACGACAAGGGTAAGCGTGTGATCAGGGCATTTGGTGTTGACGGCCCCATGGGGTTTGGCGTGCGCCGGGCGACTTTTTTGATTGGCGAAGACAGGACTATCAATGGGCGTGTCGTATCGGACCTGTTTGTCGGGAACCATACCGACTTTATCCGACAGGCTCTGGCAACGTCTGCCGGGCGCAAATGATGACTAGCGTCGACTAACAATCCGAAGGAGGGGCAATCTGACGGTGACTATGACACCGCTCACGTCCTCACGGTTGGCAGCGGTGATTGTGCCGCCATGAAACTCTGCAACGAGTTTGGCGATATATAGCCCCAGTCCCAGGTGCGTGCCGTCACCACTGCTTCGTACAGATACCATCGAATCAAACAGTTCCTCCGACAACCCGGGTGGCAGTTCTGGCCCGGTGTTGATGACGCGCAGTACCGCCTGATCATCCTCGCGGGTCAGCCTGATCCGGATCAAAGTGCCCGGCGTTGCAAATTCAATGGCATTGTTAACAAGTTTGTCGAGCATCTGTGCAAGTAGATCCGGCAGACCGTCAATCGGGTCAAGGGTAGCGTCGATATCAAGTTCAAGCGCTGCGGCTGGAAACGCCGCTGCGTAACTATCGACCAGTGCCGTCACGAGTCGCGCGAGATCAAAGTACTGGGCGTCAGCAGGGTTGAGTGCTTCTTCCAGTCGGCTCGCTTCTGTCATCTGGTTGAGGATGGTCGTCAGGCGCTCAACACCCTGTCGCGCACGATCGATGTATACAGCTTCCGCAGTGTCGGCAGGCAGGTTGTCGAGCGAGGTGCGAATCACGGTGACGGGTGTACGCAGTTCATGTGCAAGCCTGCCCGACAGGCTCTCCAGATAGCGAGTGTACTGTTGCAGTCTTTCACTGACGCGGTCAAATGCGCAGTTAAGATCACCGATTTCGTCCGGTGCTGTCATGCCGGGTTTTACCTGTTGAACCCGGCCCCGGTTATCAACGGCGCCGCGTATGCGCCGCTCGAGACCAAGCAGGCGCAGCCTGATCATGAGTGCAAACATCAGTAGTACCAGGGACGCCACGCAGAACAGTATCGCAGCGATGACATAGTCCAGCGGTTGTACCCGAATCGATGAGTCTGCTCGAACAACCAGGGTTCCCAGTTTTTTTTCTTCGGTAACAATTGGTGCTTCTGCCCATAGTTGCGCGCTGCCATCAGGTATACCTGCGCTTGCGATCAATTGTCCGTCCAGATTAGTAACTTCTGCGCCATAGCCGGTCGGGAGCAGTGTTTGCAGCAAGGCGCGAATATTGGTGGCGGGCATGGCAAGGCGTCCGAGTTCCTCCGGATAGGAAGTGGCCGCCGTCCCAACAATACTACCAAGGCTGCGTTCAGCCGGGTCATCCACGTCATTGACGGTCAGTGCAAATGAAGGCAGCGTCAGTGCATCCAATGGCAGGCGGATTTCAACCTGATAGCCGTTGCCTGTCGCCTGCCAGTAAGCCTCTATTTTCTCGTTAGTGCGTTGTGCCCTGCTGCCAGTTGCGACCGGGCTTACTTCGAATGCATCTGCCGGGCCGGGTTGGAGTGGCGCGATGGTGTACCTTTGATACTGGCCATCCTGATCGATTACAGCAATCTGTAAATGATCATTACGATGCACGCTGATGTTGTTGATGTCGCGATAAACCACCTGCTCGTCGGTGACTGTGACCAATACAAACAGATCAACCTGATCGGTCGCTGCGAGCAGGTCAAAGCTGCTGGAGTCTTCGGAATAGGGCTGCCTGACTTCAAGGGTATGCATGGTGCCGTAGTGGAGTGCTGCGTCTACCAATATCGCCCAGTCGCGTGCCTGGCCATCAATCTCGATGTAGCCCGGTAGCTGATGAACAAAAACGGCAGCGTCAGGCATGTCCAGGAATTTTGTCAGCTCAGTGCGTGCTGCTGGCGCGTGTACCAATGCAGCCCCAAGCAAGTTAGTGAACTGCTGGAAGGTATCTGTTTCGAGTTCTGCCTGCCTGTTCACATGATTTTGTGTCAGCCAGATGAAGCCACCCGGTACAATCAGTAAAAGCAGCGAGAGAAGGAGTGCCTGGGCTGTGAGGCCGGTCAGGAAACGTGACTTTGCCACCGGTATCCCATGCCGTAAACGGTTTCTATGGCGTCAAACTCTGGATCGACCGCAATAAATTTCTGCCGGATGCGTTTGATATGTGATGTGATGGTCGTGTCGTCGACAACCATTTGTGAATCGTTCATGAGCTGCTCGCGGCTCTTGACGTGGCCCACGTGTCGCGCCAGTGAATGGACCATCCAGAATTCTGTGAGCGTCAGATCAACGCGTTTGTCAGCCCACGTTGTGCTGACGCGCTTCAAGTCAATGTGCAGCTTGCCGCGGTGTAACGTATCTTCTTCCTGGTGCGGCTGCTGCATCGCCTCTACGCGGCGAAACAGCGCTGCAACACGAGCGATCAGGTGATGAAGCGAAACATCTTTTGTCAGGTAGTCATCGGCCCCCATGCGAAGGCCGCTCACCACGTCAAAGTCGGAGTCACGCGCACTGAGAAAAATGATGGGCAGGGTGCTGGATCTCGCCCTGAGCCACTGACATAACACAAAACCACCATCGATCTCCTGGCCAAGACCAATATCAATGATCGCCAGGTCTGGCAGTCGCACGTCGAAAGCCGCCTGGGCTGCAGGTCTGTTCGCAAAACCGGTAACGTCGTAACCCTGGCGTTTCAGAATGTCTGAATAGTTCTCTCGAATGGTTGATTCGTCTTCGACGATGGCGACGTGGTATGTCAAAGGATCTCCGTGCTGAATGTGCCTCTCTGCCCGAATATACACCACAAGCTGGCGTTCCGGTTCGTTTCCGGAATAAAGCCATTTTTCTGCCACATTTAAACTGTAAATCGACAGATTTGCCCTGTTTTGTCGCCCGGATTGATCGCTTTAATGGCATTCAAGCATCAGGGATGCGACATCAAACCCATTCGAGGAGTATCTGGACTATGAAGACAGCTATCAGAAAATTGATCGTTATGTGCCTGCTCGGTTCGGCAGTGGTGAACGCTGCTGCGGAAGAAAAAGCGGTACCTGCACCAACACAGCATTCAACAACAAGCGATTCATTAACAAGCCATTCAGCGACGAATGAGCTATCAGGAACCCTGGCTGAAGAGAAGCGCGGTGCCCTGATTGGCGGACTGGTGGGCGCGGGCCTCGGCGGACCGTTTGGTGCGGGTGTTGGCGTTATTGTTGGCGGTGGATGGTTGGGTAAACTCATCGGGCTACACCGGGTTAATGATGAACTCAATACAGAAATCAAAGGGCTTGCTCAGGCACACGCCAATGACGAGACCCGGTACAATCGCCAGGTTGCCAGGCTGACGCGGGCACTGGCGAAGGCCGAGGCACAGCAGGCCGTGGTTGAGGCAGTGCCAATCCAGTTCAGAACAGCATCTGCGGCGCTGGAGACTCATTACCGGAAAGAGTTGGCTGAGCTTGCGAGCACGCTTGCGAAACGCGGTGATGCCAGGGTATTACTTTCCGGTTTTGCAGACCGACGGGGTGATGCTGCCTATAACCTGAAACTCTCTGAAGACAGGGTGGCAGAAGTTCGTCGATTTCTGCTGTCGCGGGGTGTTTCAACTGCGCAAATCGAAACCCGGGCGTTTGGTGAATCCATGCCCGTGAGTGATGCGGAATCTCCTGAGGACTACTTTTTTGATCGGCGCGTTGTGATGGAACTGATCAGTTCGGATAGTTCTAAAAACCGTGTAAATAATCAGTTGGACAATAATTCAACCAATAGCAAAGGGTTGGCTGTCAGATAGGCAACCGGTAATGGGGAGACGCACCGCCATCTGGTGCGCCAACATACCAAAAAAATGCCCCGCATATGCAGGGCATTTTTTGTTTTTCTTAAAGCGGTTTTACGTTCTGTGCCTGTGGGCCTTTTTGCCCCTGGCCAATTGTGAACTCAACCTGCTGGCCATCTGCGAGGGTTTTAAACCCATCGGATTCGATGGCACTGAAGTGAACAAAGACGTCAGGGCCGCCTGGTTGCTCGATGAACCCAAAGCCTTTTGACTCGTTGAAGAACTTCACTTTTCCAATGATGGTGTCAGCCATTTTTAGCTATCCTGTCTAGATTGTAGGCACGCTGAGAGGGGGATTAATCACAGGACAAAGCACCATGTCTTCGAATCGCTGAACAACTAAGCCGCACTTCGCAGCACTGGAAGTATACATTTTTCCAGCAAACAAAATAGCCTCAAGCGATTTATGGAGCTTTTGGTCTCTTGCACCGAATCGGGTGCGGTGGCAGCTCGCCGGCGTTCTACCTGGCGTGAAGTTTTACCGGCAACTCAGCGTAACCCTTCACAAAAGCAGAGCGGATACGCACGGGTTCGCCGACGACTTCAACCGTTTCGAACCGTTGCATGATCTCTTCCCAGATAATTCGAAGCTGCATTTCAGCGAGACGGTTGCCCATGCAACGATGAATGCCAAAGCCAAAGGAAAGATGCTGGCGGGGTTTTGCACGATCAATAATGAAGTCATTGGGCCGGTCAATCGCTTCTTCGTCACGGTTGCCCGAGACGTACCACATGACGACCTTGTCGCCTGCCTTGATTGATTGTCCGCCCAGCGTAGTGTCGACCAATGCCCGCCGACGCATGTGGGCCAGAGGTGTTTGCCACCGAATAATCTCAGGCACCATGGACGTGATGAGTCCAGGATTGGCCTTCAGTTTTGCGTACTGCGCCGGGTTCTGGTTAAGCGCAAGCACACCACCTGTGATCGAGTTACGCGTGGTGTCGTTCCCGCCAACAATCAGCAGGATCAGGTTGCCCAGGTATTCCATGGGGCGTTCAACCATGTCGTGGGTTGATTCGCTGTTGGCGAGCATTGAGATCAGGTCATTGCCGCCGGTCTTGCCTGCGCGCTGACGCCAGAGTTCATTGAAGTATTCCAGACATTCAATCAACTCAGCACGGCGCTGCTCTTCCGAGTCGATGATGCCGGTGTCCTCATTGGCCGTTGCCACATCAGACCAACGGGTAAGCTTACGCCGCTCCTCGAAGGGAAAGTCGAACAGGGTCGCCAACATTTGCGTGGTCAGTTCAATGGAAACGCGATCGACCCAATTAAACGCTTCACCGATGGGTAAATCGTCCAGGATCTTGCCAGCGCGCTCGCGGATCACGACCTCCATCTTGGCGAGATTCATTGGTGCAACCACAGGACTGACCGTCTTGCGCTGCACGTCATGCACGGGTGGGTCCATCGCAATAAACATGGGCAACTGGAAGTCTTCATCCTGGTCCGCGATAACAATGCCGCCCTCCGACGAGAAAATGTCGTGGCTGGTATCAACTTCCATAATGTCCTTGTACTTGGTGACAGACCAGTAAGCGCCAAACTCACTCTCTTCACAGTAGTGAACCGGTGCTTCATTTCTGAGACGCTCGAACCAGGACCAGTGCGCGTCCTGCTCGAACAGGTGGTTTTGCGCAACGTTGAACTTGCTATCCAGAGGGATGGAGTAAGGATCAAGGATCTGGTCTATTGGCTTTGCTGCTTCGCTCATTGGTAACCTCGAGGGGGTGGTTGTGCTGGCATCCGCGGCATTGCGCCTGACTGTGCTGGAGTTCCGGTGTTGGAACTCCAGTCAGGGAAAATCCAGCTGTGGAAACGTCTAGTACTGGAACTCGGGCAATTGGACGACAATGCCGTCGATTTCATCGGTGATCTTGATCTGGCAGGACAGTCGTGAATTGGCTTCACGGTCAGGGTTCAGGTCAAGCATGGACTCTTCCTGCTCACTTGGCTTGCCAACCACAGCCATCCAGTCGTCAGACACCACGACGTGGCAGGTTGCGCATGAGCACTCACCACCGCAGTCAGCGTCGATGCCTGGAACAAGATTGTCGACGGCGGCATTCATGACGGTAGAACCGTTTTCTGCCTCAACTACCGTCTCTGTGCCGTCGTGTTGAATAAATTTGATCTTTGCCACGGGTAACGTCTCCTTGAGTGTTGCGAAAAAGCTCGCAAGATAGCAAGAAAAACAGGATTAAACTACTTGCAGTTGCAGGTATGAAAGGTGGGAAGTGGCCAAAAAAGAATCAATTTCGGCCACACGGTTCGACGGTCGTCGTCTGTTCACCGGGATTCCCGTCCGCCAGGTACTAATCAATCAAGCGGAAGCAGTTCCGGACTTCTGTGACAAACTGCGCTGGCTGCTCAAAAGCAGCAAAGTGTCCGCCCTGCCCAACGGCACTGAAGTAGTGCAGATTGGTGTAGCGGCGCCTTGCCCATCTTTCCGAAGTCTTGAAGATCTCCTTTGGGAAAAGGCTGATGCCGGCAGGTACGGGGATGGGGTCCATGCGGCCACTGCCCATACTCTCCCAGTAAATTCGGGCGGAGGAGGCGCCAGCATCGGTTAGCCAGTACATCATGACGTTGTCGAGCAGTTCATCGCGTGTGACGATGTTTTCGGGATGTCCCTGGCAGTCCATCCACTGGTAGAACTTCTCGAGAATCCATGCGGCCTGCCCGATAGGGGAATCGGCGAGTCCGTATCCCAGTGTCTGTGGTCGGGTACTTTGCTGCTTCGAGTATCCCGAGTCATGATCCTGGTAGAACTTCATGGCCGCCAGTGCGCCCTGCTCAAGTTCACTGAGGTCACTCATTGTTTCCGGGTCGGGGGCAACAATCGGCATCGTGACGTGTAACCCGATGCAGTTGCCAAGGTTCTGCATACCGATTGCACTTGTCACAATGGCACCCCAGTCGCCACCCTGGGCCAGGTAGGCGGGGTAATCAAGTCGCAGCATCAGCGTGTTCCAGGCTTCTGCTATTTTCTCGACACCCCAGCCTGTCCGGGTTGGTTTGCCGGAGAAGCCAAACCCCGGGAGCGTGGGACAAACCAGATGAAACGCATCGCTGGCGTCACCACCGTGAGCCTGGGGTTCTGTCAGGGGGCCAATTACCTTCTGAAATTCTACAATGGAGCCTGGCCAGCCATGTGTCATCAACAAAGGCCGCGCGGCCGGATTACTTGATCGCACGTGAAGGAAATGAATATCGAGCCCATCAATGGTTGTGATAAATCCGGGCCACTGATTCAGCAGCGCTTCCCGTGCCGGCCAGTTGTAGGTATTTAGCCAGTAGTCCCGGATTTCCTGCATGTATCCGATGGGAATACCCTGGGACCAGTCTTCGGTTGGCTCCTTGTCCGGCCACCGTGTCAGGCGAAGGCGAGCCTTGAGGTCTGCCAGTTGTTCCCCTGTTGCAGAAATCTGAAATGGCTTAATTTCCCCGCTCATCGCGCTTCCTCTTCTTGGACTGGTAGGTGGCAGGAATGTTAGGTCAAAGCGGATCATATAGCTAACGCCCGCGGCTTGGGACCTGCCCCACCGGGTCACCTGCTCGACGGATCCTGCTGCTTCGCATAAGATCAGCGGCATGAAAAATCTATTGCAGAACTTCTGTATCACGCTTGCCCGGGGCTCACGCTGATGGCGCTTGGGCTTGGACTTGGCACCTCCCGTTTCCCGTTTGACTCGGCGCGGGGCTACTGGCGCTGGGTGGAACTGTGCGAGGCGGGTGGCGTTGACTCCATCTGGCAGACCGACCGGTTGATCTCGCAGGAACCCATGCTCGAGTGTATCGCGACCATGGCAGCGCTGGCCGGTGCTACCAGTCGAATTCGGTTTGGCATGAATGTCGCTTCGGTTGCATTACGCGATCCGCTGGTGACGGCAAAGCAGCTTGCTACAATCGATATGCTGAGCGAGGGCAGATTGTTGCCCGCATTTGGTATCGGC
>CAYGNA010000061.1:0-14354 GCA_964351065.1 uncultured Pseudomonadales bacterium | reverse complement strand
GAAGAAGACGGCAGAAGATTATCTCGGTGAGGAAGTGACCGAAGCGGTTATCACAGTGCCTGCCTATTTCAACGATTCGCAGCGCCAGGCAACCAAGGATGCCGGGCGGATTGCGGGTCTTGAAGTCAAACGAATCATTAACGAACCCACCGCGGCAGCGCTGGCGTATGGCCTGGACAAGAGCAAAGGCGACTCCACCATTGCGGTTTATGACCTGGGTGGCGGCACGTTTGATATCTCAATCATCGAGATTGCTGACGTGGATGGCGAGAAGCAGTTTGAAGTGCTCTCCACCAATGGTGACACGTTCCTTGGTGGTGAAGACTTTGATCTCAAGGTGATTGAGTATCTGGCCGAGGAGTTCAAAAAGCAGCACGGCATGGATCTGCATGGCGATCCGCTGGCACTGCAGCGGCTGAAAGAAGCTGCAGAAAAAGCGAAAATTGAGCTTTCGACCAGTGGCCAAACCGAAGTGAACCTGCCTTACATTACGGCAGATGCGACTGGGCCGAAGCACCTGGTGCTGAAGGTTACACAGTCCAAGCTGGAGTCGCTGGTAGAAGATCTTGTAGCCCGTACCATTGAGCCTGTGCGCGTTGCACTTAAAGATGCTGACCTCAGTGTGTCGGACATCGATGACATTATCCTTGTTGGCGGCCAGACGCGTATGCCGCTGGTTCAGCGCAAGGTTAAAGAGTTTTTCGGCAAAGAAGCCCGCAAGGATGTTAACCCTGACGAGGCGGTTGCCCTCGGTGCTTCCATCCAGGCAGCTGTACTGGCCGGTGATGTCAAGGACGTACTCCTGCTGGATGTTACCCCTCTGTCGCTGGGTATCGAGACAATGGGTGGCGTGATGAGCGCCCTGATCGAGAAGAACACAACTATCCCAACCAAAAAACAGCAGGTGTTCAGTACGGCGGAAGACAATCAGCCGGCTGTAACGATTCACGTGTTGCAGGGTGAGCGTAAACAGGCAGGCCAGAACAAGTCGCTGGGCCGCTTTGATCTCGCTGATATTCCGCCTGCACCGCGCGGCACGCCGCAGATTGAGGTTAGCTTTGACCTTGATGCCAACGGTATCCTTAACGTGTCGGCCAAGGACAAGGCGACCGGCAAGGAACAGTCTATTGAAATCAAGGCATCATCTGGTCTGTCAGAAGACGAGATCAACCAGATGGTGAAGGATGCAGAGTCGCATGCTGAGGAAGACCGCAAGTTTGAAGAACTGGTTGTTGCCAGGAACCAGGCTGATGGGCTGGTGCATGCCACGCGCAAGACACTGCAGGAAGCCGGTGACAAGGTTGCTGAAGACGAGAAGTCGAGCATTGAAGCCGCAATCGCTGCCGTGGAAGAGGCAATCAAGGGTGACGACAAGGCAGCGATTGAGGCTGCAACGCAGAAACTGACGGAAGTCTCGGGCCAACTCGCGCAGAAGATGTATGCTGATGCAGGCGGCGCTGAGGCACCTGAATCTGCCTCGCAGAACGATAGTGACTCGGATGCTGTGGACGCGGAATTCGAAGAAGTGAAGGACGACAAGCAGGCCTGATCGCACCGCGATCGGCAAGGTACAATGGCAAGCGCAGGGGTAACCCTGCGCTTGCCTTTTACTGTGTTGAAAAGTTGTGTTGAAAAGTTGTGCGTGAAAGCAGTGCTCGAAAGTTTTGTTTGAAAAGCGTGCCAGCCGTCAAGTTGGTGATCCGCAACAGGTAACGAGAACAAGATCCGGACATTATGGCGAAGAGAGATTATTACGAGGTGTTGGGGGTTGCCCGGGACGCCTCGGCGCAGGATATCAAGAAGGCTTATCGTCGCCTTGCGATGAAATATCACCCCGATCGCAATTCGGACGATCCCGACGCACAGGACAAGTTCAAGGAAGCGAGCGAAGCGGCAGAAATCCTTACCAGCGAGGAGAAGCGTCGCGCGTATGACCAGTTTGGTCACGCAGCATTCGAGGGCGGCGCAGGTGGGGGTGGCGGCTTTAACTCCGGCAACTTCAGTTCGATTTTTGAAGATGTCTTTGGTGATATCTTCAGCGGTGGACGTGGTGGTCGAAGTTCCGTCCAACGGGGCAGTGACCTCAAGTACGTCCTGGACCTGGACCTGGAATCTGCTGTCCGCGGCGTTAACGAGAAAATCAGCTTCCAGACCCTGGTTGAATGTGGCGACTGTGAAGGCTCCGGGGCAAAGAAGGGCACTTCGCCCATGGATTGTGTGCAGTGTGGCGGTATGGGGCAGGTAACTGCCAGGCAGGGGTTCTTTTCAATTCAGCAGACCTGTCCACGCTGTCGTGGTACCGGCAAAATCATTTCTGATCCCTGTGCCAAATGCCATGGACAGGGGCGGGTCAACGAACAGAAAACCCTGTCGGTCAAAGTGCCGCCAGGCGTTGATACCGGTGATCGCATCAGGCTTTCCGGGCAGGGCGAGGCCGGGCATGCAGGTGGTCCACCCGGTGACCTGTACGTGCAAATTAATGTTCGCGAACATCCCATCTTTACGCGTGATGGCCGGGATCTTTATTGCGAAGTGCCGATCAGCTTTGTTGATGCAACCCTGGGTGGTGAGTTGGAGGTACCCACACTTGATGGGCGGGTTAACCTGAAAATCCCCGAAGCCACCCAGACAGGCAAGTTATTTCGGTTGCGCGGCAAGGGGGTTAACGTGACGCAGGTACGAGGTGGTGGGGTCGGCGACCTTTTCTGCCGGGTTGAAATTGAAACACCTGTGAACCTGACCAAGCGCCAGAAAGAACTGTTGCGGGAGTTTGATGGACATTCAGACGAGAAGAACTCGCCAAAGCGCACCAGCTGGTTTGACGGTGTCAAACAGTTCTTTGACTCGCTCACCGACTGATGGTGCGCGTGGGAATTACCGGCGCTGCCGGTCGCATGGGACGTATGCTCGTCACTGCTATTCATGAACATGAGGGGCTCACGCTTACTGCTGCCATTGAACGGCAGGGGCATCCGCTACTGGCCTCTGATGCGGGAGAGGTAGCCGGTGTGGGTCATCTTGGCGTCACAATAACAGACGATCTGGATAGCGCCTGTGACGCTTTTGATGTGCTTATCGACTTCACCATTGCTGACGCAACGGCAGCAAATGTCGAGATCTGCAGGCAGCATCGGCGACGCATGGTCATAGGTACAACAGGTCTGTCCGCTGCACAGATCCAGGCACTGTCGGCAGCCGCGGAAGATATTGCCTTGGTTTTTGCCCCCAATTACAGCGTTGGCGTTAATGTAACCTTCAAACTGGCTGAAATTGCGGCTCGTATTTTGGGTGACAGCGTTGATATTGAGATTACCGAGGCACATCACCGACACAAGGTAGATGCACCTTCGGGAACAGCAATTGGGCTTGGTCAAGCTGTAGCAGGCGCACTCGGCAGATCCCTTGATGAGGTTGCGGTGTATGGCCGCTCCGGCCTGACAGGGGAGCGCGACGGGCGCGAGATTGGCTTTCACTCAATTCGGGCAGGGGAAATTGTGGGTGACCATACCGTGTTGTTCGCCAGTGCAGGCGAGCGGGTTGAAATTACCCATCGTGCCCAGACACGCCTCAATTTTGCTGAAGGTGCCCTGCGAGCGGCAGTCTGGGTGGCGAACAAGGAAGCCGGGTTATGCGACATGCAGGACGTCCTCGGGCTGAAGGATACGGGTTTCGACCCGAGCTGAATCAATAACCGATTTCGGGGTAGTATCAGTGGCCGGCTTAACATAGAATACGGCGCCAGTATGACGCCCCAGCAGATCAATGTTTGAAAAGCGAGAAGGAAGTAATTCCTCTCGCTTTTTTTAGGTCTGTAACCTGTTTGGACTTTTTTCCGGAGACTGATCATTGACCAGTAAAGCAGTGCTCGCCCTGGCAAACGGCAACGTGTTTGAGGGTACTGCTATTGGTGCATCAGGCAAGTCGGCCGGCGAAGTGGTTTTTAACACCGCGATGACCGGTTACCAGGAAATCCTGACGGATCCCTCGTACGCCCGCCAAATAGTAACGCTTACCCATCCGCATATTGGTAATACCGGCACTAATCCGGAAGACGACGAATCGTCGCGCGCCTGGGCAGCGGGCCTGGTGGTCCGGGACTTGCCAAGGGTGCTGAGTAACTGGCGTAGTACCCAGTCCTTGCCCGATTATCTGAAAGAGCGGCGTGTGGTCGCGATCGCGGGCGTCGACACCCGGCGCCTCACCCGGATCTTGCGGGATGAAGGTTCTCAAAGCGGCTGTATCCTCGCAGGTAACAAGATCACCGGCGAAGACATTGAGACAGCCCTGGCTGAGGCGAGCGCTTTTCCTGGGCTGAAGGGGATGGACCTTGCCAAAGAGGTGTGCACAAAAGCCCAGTACGAGTGGGTCGAAGGCACATGGCAGATCGGAGAGGGCTATCCGACGCTGACAGAGTTCAAATACCATGTTGTTGCCTACGACTTTGGCGTCAAGCGGAATATTCTCCGGATGCTCGCTGACAGAGGTTGTCGCTTGACGGTGGTGCCGGCCCAGACCCCAGCGGCTGAGGTGCTCGCAATGAAGCCCGATGGGGTGTTCCTGTCCAATGGGCCGGGTGACCCTGACCCGTGCGATTACGCCATCGCGGCGATTCGAGACATAGTAGCTTCCAACACACCGGTGTTTGGTATTTGCCTTGGATTGCAACTGCTGGGGTTGGCAGCAGGTATGAAGACAATAAAGATGGGACACGGCCATCATGGGGCTAACCACCCAGTCAAGAACCTGCTTGATGAGACCGTGCTTATTTCATCCCAGAATCACGGTTTCTGTATTGATGATGCAACACTGCCGAACACGGTGCGTGTGACGCATCGATCCCTGTTTGACCAGTCTCTCCAGGGCATACACCTCATTGATCATCCCGCGTTTGGCTTTCAGGGCCACCCGGAAGCGAGTCCAGGCCCCCACGATGCTGCGCCGCTGTTCGATCACTTCATACAACTGTTAGACGCGCACAGAACAACGTCAAATGCCTAAAAGAAACGACATTAAATCGATCCTGATTGTTGGCGCAGGGCCCATTGTCATCGGCCAGGCTTGTGAGTTTGACTACTCGGGTGCCCAGGCTTGCAAAGCGCTGCAGGAAGAGGGTTACCGGGTCATCCTGGTTAACTCGAACCCAGCCACCATCATGACCGATCCGAGCATGGCCGATGCGACTTATATCGAACCTGTTACCTGGCAGGTGGTTGAAAAAATTATAGAAAAGGAGCGCCCGGATGCGCTGCTGCCCACCATGGGTGGGCAGACAGCACTTAACTGCGCGTTGGACCTGTATCGCGAGGGTGTCCTTGAGAAATACGGTGTGGAACTGATTGGCGCATCCCGTGATGCCATCGACAAGGCTGAGGATCGGCAGCGATTCGACAAGGCGATGAAAGAGATTGGCCTGGCTACGCCTCGTTCTGCATTTGCGCATTCGCTTGAAGAAGCCAAACAGGTTCAATCCTGGCTTGGTTTCCCCTGTGTCATCAGACCCTCGTTTACCTTGGGTGGCTCAGGCGGTGGTGTGGCGTACAACCAGGAAGACTTTGCAGAAATCTGTACGCGGGGGTTGGATCTTTCACCGACCAAAGAATTACTCATTGATGAATCTTTGCTGGGCTGGAAGGAATTCGAAATGGAGGTTGTCCGCGATCGTCTGGACAACTGCATCATTGTTTGTGCCATCGAAAACCTGGATCCAATGGGCATCCACACGGGTGACTCAATCACGGTTGCGCCAGCGCAGACGCTCACCGACAAGGAATACCAGATCATGCGTAATGCGGCGATTGCTGTGTTACGGGTAATTGGCGTTGAAACCGGCGGCTCCAATGTACAGTTTGCCATGGACCCCGAAACCGGGCGGCTCGTCGTGATCGAAATGAATCCGCGCGTGTCCCGATCCTCGGCGCTGGCTTCAAAAGCAACTGGATTCCCGATCGCCAAAGTGGCAGCCAAGCTGGCCGTGGGCTACACGCTGGACGAACTGTCGAATGACATTACCGGCGGGGTAACGCCGGCGTCGTTTGAGCCTTCGATTGATTATGTTGTCACAAAGATTCCGCGGTTTACCTTTGAAAAATTTCCACAGGCCGACAACTTCCTGACGACACAGATGAAGTCTGTTGGTGAGGTCATGGCAATAGGGAGAACGTTCCAGGAGTCTCTCCAGAAGGCACTGCGCGGCCTTGAGGTCGGTATCGATGGTTTGACACCAATCCTGAATACCCAAATGCGTGAATGGAAGAACGTACTGCGCAAGGAGTTACGGGTTCCAGGCGGTGATCGGATCAGGTACGTCGCAGATGCAATGCGCACCGGGATGGATATCGAAGAGATCCATGAACTGACCAACATCGATTACTGGTTTCTCTCGCAGATCGAAGAAATTGTCGACAGTGAAACCGATATGGCAGGTGAGAACCTCGATGAACTGGGTCGGGATACCCTGTTCGGTTACAAGCAGAAAGGGTTCTCCGATGCCCGATTGGCTGAACTGATGCATGTCAGTGAAGGACAGGTCAGGCAACGGCGGCTGGCGCTGGACGTACGGCCGGTTTATCGGCGCGTCGATACCTGTGCGGCAGAATTTGAGTCGTCTACAGCCTACATGTACTCCACCTATGAAGACGAGTGTGAGTCCAATCCAACGGATAACAGAAAAATTATGGTGCTGGGTGGTGGTCCCAACCGCATCGGCCAGGGAATCGAGTTTGACTATTGCTGTGTACATGCGGCGCTTGCCATGCGCGAGGATGGTTATGAAACCATTATGGTCAACTGTAACCCTGAAACGGTCTCAACCGACTATGACACGTCAGACAGGCTCTACTTCGAGCCATTGACGCTGGAAGATGTTCTCTCGATAGTAGATCTCGAGAAACCCGTTGGGGTGATTGTGCAGTTTGGCGGACAGACGCCGCTGAAACTGGCCCATGACCTTGAAGCGGCCGGTGTGCCTATCATCGGCACGTCACCAGATGCCATAGACCGGGCAGAGGATCGCGAGCGCTTTCAGCAGATGATCGAAAAGCTCGGGCTGAAACAGCCCCCGAACCGAACCGTCAAAAACATAGAAGAGGGGCTGCGCGCCGCCGCACAGATTGGTTTCCCGCTGGTGGTGCGTCCTTCTTACGTGCTGGGCGGTCGTGCCATGGAGATTGTCTACGACGAGATCGAGCTTGAGACCTACATGACCACCGCCGTCCAGGTTTCCAACAAGTCACCTATATTGCTTGATCGCTTCCTCGACCAGGCGATTGAGGTTGATATCGATGCTGTATCGGATGGCAAACAGGTGGTCATCGGTGCGGTCATGGAGCATATCGAACAGGCGGGAATTCACTCCGGCGACTCTGCCTGCTCGCTGCCACCCTACAGTCTTGGCAAGGACAAGATTGATGAAATGCGCGTCCAGGTCGCGGCGATGGCTGTCGAACTGGGTGTTATAGGCCTCATGAATGTGCAGCTTGAAGTACAAAATGGGGAAAGTGTTGTGCTTGAAGTCAATCCACGAGCATCCCGCACGGTGCCTTTTGTCTCAAAGTGTATCGGTACTTCGCTCGCCAAGGTGGCGGCTCGCTGCATGGCCGGGACGACGCTGGCAGACCAGGGCTTCACCACCGAGATAGTGCCGGATTATTTCAGTGTTAAAGAAGCTGTGTTCCCCTTTGGCAAGTTCCCCGGCGTCGATCCGATTCTCGGACCAGAGATGAAATCGACGGGTGAGGTAATGGGGATCGGTCGTACCTTTGGCGAAGCCTACGGTAAGGCGCAACTGGCCGCGGGGGATACGATCCCCAGACGGGGCCGTGTATTCCTGTCCGTCCGGGATGCAGACAAAAGCTTTCTTGTTGCGCTCGCGCGTGACCTTTTGGCGCTGGGCTTCAGTCTTGTTGCCACTCGTGGCAGCGCCCGCATCATTGCTGATGCCGGTTATGCAGTGGAGGTGGTTAACAAGGTAGCGGAGGGCAGGCCGCATATCGTCGATATGCTAAAGAATCGCGAGGTCGACTTCATCGTGAATACAACGGAGGGTAAGCAGGCAATTGCCGACTCGTTTACCATTCGCCGCACGGCGCTGCAGCAAAAAGTCTACAACACAACCACGATGGCGGGTGGCCGCGCCTGTATCCTGGCCCTCAGGCACGAGGGTGAGTTTGTCGTTCAGAGCTTGCAGGAGCTTCATCAGCGCCGGGCTATCAGTCAACCCACCTAAAACGCCATGGTTGCCTGGGTGGTACGACACCACCCTGCAGCAACTGGCTCTTTACAGACCCCGCCTGTTTCTGACAGGCTACTTTTGTGATTTAGAAGGTATCGATATGGAAAAGACCCCGATGACGGCAACCGGTGAGCAGCGCTTGCGCGATGAGCTTGACCACCTTAAATCCGTGCGCCGTCCGCAAATTGTTCAGGCGATTGCAGAAGCACGCGCGCAGGGCGACCTGCGGGAGAATGCTGAGTATCAGTACGCCAAGGAAGAACAGGGGTTTATTGAGGGTCGTATCAATGAAATTGAAAATAAGCTCTCGCGTGCCCAGGTTATTGACGTTACAAAAATTCCGGCCAGCGGCAAGGTGATATTTGGTGTGACAGTCAAACTGCTGAATCTCGATACTGACGAAGAAGTGACTTATCAGGTGGTGGGTGACGACGAGTCCGACATTAAAACCGGTAAGATTTCAGTGTATTCACCCATTGCACGTGCGCTGATCGGGAAGTCGATTGGTGATGTTGCTTTGGTGAAGACACCAGCCGGTGGAGAAGTCGAGTATGAAATCTGCTCGGTAGAGCATCTCTAGCAAAATCCAGCAACAGCATAGTTCAGCGCCAGTTGCTCAGTGCGCTGGTTTTTCTGGATGCTTTTTTGGGCGGTGCCTTTTTGGAAAGGTACTATTTTGAAAAGGTACTAGAGCACGTCAGCGCGCAGCACGTTAGACAGTTTCGGGTTGGGCTTTGGCGAGGAACGATAGATGACAGCAATTGAGCCAATCGACTGGACGAGTGTGGCGTTTGTCTGAGTACAAAGACTGGTAGTCAACTCGCCGCGCTCGTCTCTGTCGGCGATCACTTTTATCTTGATCAATTCGTGATCGGCAAGTGCCCTTTCAAGCTCGCTGATCACGGATTCTGACAGGCCATTGCCGGAGATGGTTACCACCGGTTTCAGGCGGTGTGCAATCGCCCGGAAACGCTTCTTTTCACTTTGGCTTATCATAGGGGTTCATCACTCGAGAGCGCGCGATGATACTCGCCGGCAGGAACCGAGACAACCATGAAAAAGCCGAAAACAAGCAAGGACTGGCTCAAGGAGCATGAGGCGGATGAATTTGTGCTGCGGGCACGGCGCGAGGGATACCGATCCCGGGCAGTCTACAAGCTGACTGAAATTGATGAAAAATACCGCCTGCTTGCGCCCGGCAAGCTGGTTGTTGACCTGGGGGCTGCGCCAGGAGGTTGGAGCCAGGTAGCGGCCGCGGCGGTTGGCAGTAAAGGGAAAGTTATTGCGGTCGACATACTACCCATGGAACCAATACCGGGGGTAGAGTTCATTCTCGGTGACTTTACCCGGGATGAAGTGCTCAGCGAGGTGCTGCAGGCGTTGGGAGACCAGGCTGCAGACCTTGTAATATCAGATATGGCCCCAAACTTAAGCGGTATGAAGGATGTTGACCAGCCGAGGGCGACCTATCTGGTTGAGTTGGCGCTGGACCTGGCTGACCAGGTGCTGGCGCAGGGCGGTACATTTGTAGCGAAGTGTTTCGAGGGTGAAGGAATTAACGAGCTGCGTGCTGGTCTTAAAGACAGGTTCAGGCGTACGTATAACGTGAAGCCGAAAGCCTCCCGAGAGCGTTCACGGGAAATTTTTCTGGTCGGAAGTGGCTACAATGGCAGGCCCGCCGTATAAGTTGATTGAGTGAACTCCGTTCGGCTCCACATAATTTGGTGAAGTTGGTGTTGTATAGTAAGGTTTGTGCCCGCTTCCGAAACAGGCCTTGTTGAGAGGATAGCCTTTTGAATGATATGGGAAAAAATCTGCTGCTTTGGCTGATCATCGCTGCGGTGCTGCTGACTGTTTTTAATAATTTCAACGTGAGCCAGCGCCCCGAAGATGTTGAATATTCTGCCTTTCTGGAGCTGATAACGCAGAATCAGGTGCGAAGTGTTGAAGTTGATGGGCTAACAATCAGGGGTGAGCGTTTCGATGGCACCTTCTTTGAGACAATCCAGCCACAATTATCGGACAAAGCCCTGATTGACGACATGCTCCAGCATAACGTCGACTTCAAGGGTGTCCGGCCGGAACAACAGAGTATCTGGACACAGCTGTTGGTAGCCAGTTTCCCTATTCTGGTGATTATTGCCGTCTTTATGTTTTTCATGCGTCAGATGCAGGGCGGCGGTGGTGGGCGCGGTGGTCCGCTGACCTTTGGCAAGAGTAAGGCCAAGCTGCTTGGCGAAGACCAGATTAAAACGACCTTTGCTGATGTTGCCGGGGTGGATGAAGCCAAAGAGGATGTCCAGGAACTGGTCGATTTCCTGCAGGATCCCACCAAGTTTCAGCGTCTGGGCGGCAGGATTCCACGAGGTATCCTCATGGTTGGCCAGCCGGGCACGGGTAAGACCCTGCTCGCCAAAGCGATCGCAGGTGAAGCGAAAGTGCCGTTTTTCTCCATCTCCGGTTCCGATTTTGTTGAAATGTTTGTGGGCGTCGGCGCATCCCGGGTCCGCGATATGTTTGATCAGGCCAAGAAGCAGTCACCCTGCATTATCTTCATTGATGAAATCGACGCTGTTGGTCGCCATCGTGGTGCTGGCCTGGGTGGCGGACACGATGAACGGGAGCAGACGCTCAACCAGTTGCTGGTTGAAATGGATGGCTTTGACGGTCATGAAGGCATTATCGTTATTGCTGCAACCAACCGTCCGGACGTGCTTGACCCCGCACTGTTGCGTCCAGGTCGCTTTGACCGGCAGGTTGTCGTGGGTTTGCCTGACATCCGGGGCAGGGAGCAGATTCTGAAGGTGCATATGCGCAAGTTACCGCTTGCACCGGATGTGGAGCCATCGCTGATTGCTCGTGGGACGCCCGGTTTCTCAGGTGCCGACCTTGCCAACCTGGTGAATGAAGCCGCGCTGTTTGCTGCGCGCCAGGAGAAGCGGACAGTGGGTATGGCCCAGTTTGATCAGGCCAAGGACAAAATCATGATGGGCGCAGAGCGCAAGAGCATGGTGATGTCCGAAAAAGAAAAACGAAATACGGCATACCATGAGGCCGGCCACTGTATTGTTGGTTATCTGGTGCCGGAGCACGATCCCAGCTACAAGGTGACAATCATTCCTCGTGGCAGGGCGCTGGGGGTGACCATGTTCCTGCCAGAGGAAGACCGGTATTCGCTCAGCAAACGGATGATTTATAGCCAGATTTGTACACTTTTTGGTGGCCGGATTGCCGAAGAGCTTACGCTCGGCGATGAAGGGATTACGACGGGTGCTTCCAACGATATTATGCACGCCACCAAAATGGCCCGGAACATGGTGACAAAGTGGGGCCTGTCCGAGAAACTGGGGCCTCTGATGTACTCTGAAGAAGATGAGGAGGTTTTCCTGGGTATGTCTGCCGGCGCAAATCGGGCGCATCACTCGGATGAAACGACCAAGCAGATCGACGAGGAAGTGCGCTCAATCATCGATGAGTGCTACAACACGGCCCGCCGCCATCTCGAGGACAACATGGACAAGCTTCATGCCATGGCGGAAGCCCTATTGCTCTACGAGACAATTGATCGTGACCAGATTGTTGACATTATGGCGGGCAAGACGCCGCGGCCACCAAAAGACTGGGGCAACGATGGCGGGAGTCCGCCGCTGCAATCGGAGGCCGAGGATCCGCGACCTGACCCTGCACCACGCCCTAGCGGGCCTCTTGGAGGTCCAGCCGGAGAGCACTAGACGCGGTGGTGATGCGCTAATGTTGCCAATCTGGCGTCAAACCGTAACCTTAAAAAGGGCCGCTGAGTTGCGGCCCTTTTTATTCTCCTGAACCAGGCGGCTGTGTCGATTACGCGATGCTAAATCTCTCTTTCCCCGCCGTTATGGGCGTGCTGAACGTGACGCCGGACTCTTTTTCTGACGGTGGTTTGTTTGTTGATCTAAGTGCGGCACTCGCGCACGCGCGCAGTATGATTGAGGCAGGGGTCGATGTGATTGACGTGGGTGGTGAATCCACACGACCAGGCGCAGCGTCTGTACCGGTCGACGTTGAGCTGGCACGCACATTGCCGATCATTCGGGCGATTCGCGAAGAGTCTGATGTTCCACTTTCCATTGATACGAGCTCGCCGGCGGTAATGCGTGCCGCGGCCGCGGCCGGCGTCGACCTGATTAACGATGTGCGTGCCCTGCGCCGCGAGGGTGCACTTGTGGCTGCAGCGGAAACCGGATTACCGGTGTGCCTGATGCATATGCAGGGTGATCCCGGCACGATGCAGCAGAAGCCGCATTACGAAAACCTGTTGCTTGAGATCAAAGCGTTTTTTGAAGAGCGTATTCTGGCCTGCGAAGGTGCCGGGATATCAAGCACCAGGCTGATTCTTGATCCCGGATTCGGCTTTGGCAAGACGCCTGTGCAAAATCTTGTGCTGATCAATCAGCTGGAGACTTTCAAGTGCTTTGGGCTGCCTCTCTTGGTGGGTCTGTCGAGAAAGAGTACGATTGGTCTGGTGCTCGATGGCATCAGCGAGGACAGAAAGTATGGCAGCCTTGGCGGGGCTGTGCTGGCGATTGCGCGTGGTGCCAGCATTGTGCGAGTGCATGACGTGCGGGAGACGGTTCAGGCTGTTGCAGTGGCACGTGCAATCATGAGTGAATCGGTGCGGCGACTGGAAAATGAACAGGTTCTTTGACACGACAATGTCAGGCATTGAGGCCTCCACACACTATGATTAGCGTACAACAAAGCTGCGACAGGATCATATTGACAGCCCGGGCGACGCTGGCGGGTGCCGGTTGCATTGGCGGGCGCGTGAACAGGAGCGCACATTGCATCTTGCGTTTAAAGCCGTTACCATGCGCCGCCGCGTTTGGGCAAGCTCATGGTGCCTGATCTATCTAATGCAGTTACTCGTCCGGCACTGGTTGCCGGTAACTGGAAGATGAATGGCAGCCGGGTGGAGGCAAGTCTGCTGGTAGAGAATCTGCTGGATTACGAGTTTGGGTGTGAGGTTCTGGTACTTCCGCCATTTGTTTATCTGGATCTGGTGGGTGGTTTACTTGAAGGCAGTCAGATTAGCCTGGGTGGTCAGGATATAGACTGGCACGAACAGGGCGCCTTCACCGGTGCGGTTTCAGCATCAATGCTGAAAGACTTTGGCTGCGACTATTGTCTCGTGGGGCACTCGGAGCGGCGATTGATTTATGGTGACTCATCCGAGGTAGTCGCAGACAAGTTCGTTGCCGCGCTGGATGGTGGAGTCTGCCCCATACTGTGTGTAGGGGAGACATTGGCAGAGCGGGAAGAGTCTCTGACAGTGGAACGGGTGACCAGGCAACTGGAAGCTGTGCTCAAACGGGCGGGTTCAGCAGGTTTAAGGCGAGGTGTCATTGCCTACGAACCGGTTTGGGCAATTGGGACCGGGAAAAGCGCCTCGCCATTGCAGGCCGAAGAGGTGCATGCCGGTATCCGGGAGTGGCTGGCGGCGGAGGATGCGGGCCTTGCAGCATCCGTAAGAATACTTTATGGCGGCAGCGTTAACGGTGAAAACGCAGCGGAACTGTTGCGGCAGGAGAACATTGATGGTGCGCTGGTAGGTGGCGCATCGCTGAAAGCGACACAATTTGCTGCCATTTGCGAAGCGGCTGCCCCGAACTAGGGAAAGTTATGGAACTGGATATTGTAGAAACACTAATTCTCGTTTTTCATGTGCTTGCAGCACTGGCCATTATTGGCCTGGTGTTGATACAGCAAGGAAAAGGGGCGGATATGGGATCCGGCTTTGGTGGTGGGTCCTCGAATACGGTATTTGGTAGTGTAGGCTCGGGCAATTTTCTGACGCGCGCGACAACCACTATCGCGATTGCATTTTTTCTCACCAGTTTTGTGTTGGCCTTTTTTGCAAAGCAGCATTCAGAGGAAGCGCGCAATATTGGTATTCCCACGGTGATTGAACAGTCGGCTCCCGCGACTGACGCGCCACTCAACCAGGGTGGGACGGAATCTGAAGTGCCGAATGTAGATAGTGCTGGCGAAAGTGGCGCTCCCGGGGAATAATACAAAAACTTTTGCCGAAGTGGTGGAATTGGTAGAGACGCTATCTTGAGGGGGTAGTGAGCTATGCTCGTGGAGG
>CAYGNA010000060.1:11155-14701 GCA_964351065.1 uncultured Pseudomonadales bacterium | reverse complement strand
CGACTTTGACAGTCTCGAAGTAGCAAACAACAGTTTGAACTTCATTTCATCGGGCGCCTACACTGAAGATGGTTTCACTATCTCTGGTACGCCCATGTACTACGCGGGCCAATTACATATCAACCAGTATGCCGGATCGGCGGGCTTGCACCTGCGCAGCGGTGGCGCAACATCTACAACAATGTCCTCGACCGCCGCCACATTCACACTAAACAGCATTGACCTATCTATTCTCGCGAGCTATGGGACTTCCCCGGCTGTCGTTTTCACGGGCTTTCTGGCTGGTGGTGGAACGGTTTCACAGTCATTTACACCCACCAGCTTTGGGTTCACCCAATACAATTTCAATTCATCGTTTTCCAACCTGACATCCGTACAATGGAGCCAGGGGAGCAGTGAAGGTTTCGCGCACCAGTTTGACAACATTAACATTACGGTACCCGAACCATCTGTTCTAATCGTGCTTACACTGGGCATGATCGGGCTGTTCCTGCGACGTAAGGAATACTGACAGAAAGCCAATTGCCCATTAACCGGGATAACCTGCGCCCGCGGATCCAGTGAGCGCCAAAGGCGCGGACCGAGACTGTCGGTTCGCGCTGTTTACTCCGTTTACCACCCTCGCACCTTTTTTGGTTGAGTGCATCTCATCCAGGCACTGCGTCAAACAGTGTCCTGTAATGTACCGTTTCCGTTACCCGCTCCAGCACGTGAGATAACTGCGAGGCGAGACGGTAGTCAAAATCAAAAGGATGGATGGCAATGCGAAGCGGTCGCCGCTTAACCGAAGCCATTTCATTCAGCTTGTTGAAAGCACCAAGTGCAAATTGTCTTGACACAGTGTCTGCCTCAAAACCCACCAATGGCAGACGCCGTTTTTCACTGGTCGCGAGGTTAACAATACCACTGGTTGTTTCCAGGTATTTAAAGGGTGTTCGAGCCAAAGCAATCCCATTAACACGGCCAAGCGCCCAGGCAGGCGGTACGTAATAGTCAGGGACGCGCAAACCGTGTTCAGCAAACCAGTCGCTGTTGCGACACATCAGCGCCTCAATTTCCTGCTCTGTTAGCGACAGATGTTCGGCCGCGCGGCGGGATACAAGCAACGAGTGCAACCGGTGATACCAGCCATTAATGTCGCGCGCCGCATGTGTCCACCCATGCCCGGTGAGGATTAATCCCTCATGCTCCCAGCGCCGCAGTTGGGCGATACCGGTAGTCGTCCACGGCTGTCCCGGCACAACCAGCAACAACAGGTTAGTCCGGCACCCGGGTGATAGCCGGTCAATGATGTACTGCGTCTTCGCCAGCGTGGCTGGCATGACATCGTGAATTGAGATAATGGCCGGCATCGGTCAGCGGCGCCCCATGGCTGCTACTTCAAGCAACAGGTTTTCCCAGTCGGCCAGATTCCTGTCATTGAACGCAATTGCCATATCGCAGGCTCGATGAGCAAGCGCCAGACGAAACGCCGCTCCTTCTGTCACCAGGCGCCCAACCAGATCCGTCAGCGTTTCGCCTTGCCCGATGGTAAGAAAGCCACTTCGCAGATCGTCCCACTCGGCAATGCCAGCACCCCTGGATACAACAACCAAACGCTGGCGCGACATGGCTTCCAGCGCAATCGTACCAAAGGACTCGAAGTGTGATGGCAGCACCAGCGCGTCATGCTGATCAACCTGGTCTCGTAAACCATTGCGATCCAGCCATCCCAGGTAACTGACATTGGAAAGCCGAACGGCAGCCTCTTCAACCAACGGTCGAAGCGGACCATCACCGGCAACACTGAAACTGATGTCAGGCAGCGCCTCTGCGGCATTGATCACCGCCTCTATGTTCTTCTCAGCAGCCAGGCGTCCCGCAAACAGCACCCGCTTGAACACGCCCGCATAAGGCGCTACCGGATACCGTGCAAAAGCCGCTGGAATTGGCGTTCCAACCATGCGTATGTTCGTAGCGCCCATCCTCATTGCAAGGTCTTCCATTTCTGTGGAATTAACAAGCACAACGCTGGCACGATTGAAAAGGTAACGATGCGATAGTTCAAGATACCGACGGTACAGGCGCCCTTTTAGTGAACCCTGCCAGTAGAGATCTGTGAGCTGCTCAAACGAGGTATGAAATCCGATGATCAAAGGGATGCCCCAACGGGCTGCAAAAAATGCACCCGACATTCCGTAGACACCGGGGGTTGGTACAACCACCACATCTGGCGCCAGCGCAGCCAATTCACGCCGCATTGTCCAGGGGTTGGGGAAACACAACTTCTGGGTTGCATCACCCGGCATTGGTAACACCAAATCAGCGACCCAACGTTCGCCTTCGATAGTCGGAGAGAAGACTTCTGTCCTGGCGAGGCGCGCACGAAAGTATCCGAGCAAATCTTCGTAATAAGCACCCACACCATTCCGGGCCGGCGCCGCATCCGAGGCTATCGCCACGCGAAGCTCGCTCAATTGCTTGTCAGAAGCTCTCTCTGCAACGGATGTCATGGCGCTAGGATAACGGCCAGACATCGGAGAAGAAATGCTGGATTTGCTCATCGGTTAAACCAAAGTCCGTTACAGCATACTGATGACCGCTACGGTAACCGCGGCCAGTCTGCTCCAATTCCCCAAGACTTGCCTCAAATTCAGCGGATGGGACCAACCCAGCCGCGGCAAGAATTTCCCCAACTACGGTTGCGACCTCATCGTTCAGGCGCGACATACTCACCACAGCCAGGCCTTCACGTGAAGACTCATCAATTTGGGCATAGTAGTGATGCAAGGTTTCAATCATCTTTGACTGGAATCCCGTAGGGAGCCCGCCTTGACCCAGCAAGGTAAACGCTGGCAACAGCGAGCTCAACTGGGAGGGTACAGTCGACCCTGGCCCCCGTACGCAGGCCACAAGCACAACATCAGGAAAGGTCTCGCGAAGCGAATTGATCATCGGCGTAAACGAAGGGTTCTTGCTGAGGAGCCGTAGCTGTTCCCCATGGAAGTAAAGGTGCTTTTGCAGGCAGCGCCGATAGAACTCAAGGACCCTTTGCCGGGTTGGTTCATGCAGACGTTGATCAAACCTGGCAAGTCGCCAGTAGCGGGACTCAGCAGGACAGGGCACAACAAACAGAAAACAGGCGCCAATCCACAACAGCAGGAGGAAATCTTCCTCCGGCTCCATGAGCCCCAGCTCATGGATATTCTCCATCATGGACAGGAAACCCATGCGCAAAGACCTGCGCAACGACCTGCTCAACGACCTGCGAAAAGGCCAGCCAACGCGAACCAGCGGCCTGAGCAGGCGTGCCATGCCAAACCAGAAATATCGTTCACTAATGGATGGCGCCAATACACATTCATACAGCGTCAGGGTGGTGAAAGCGGGTTCTTTGGATAACACACGCTGCAGGTAGGTGGTACCGCTACGCGGCACGCCTACAATGGACACTGGCTGGCGAATGCTGACCTGCCTGTAACCCGGGAAAACCAGCTCATCAATCAGAAAACCCAGCCAGTGCAGCGCATTCAGCAAACCAAACAGACACCAGCCCAGAGAAAAGAG
>CAYGNA010000060.1:0-11145 GCA_964351065.1 uncultured Pseudomonadales bacterium | reverse complement strand
CCCACCCCCGCCCCCACAACAGCGCAGCAGCCTACGCGGCACCGCCCGCCACCCAGTCGCACCTAGCGACACCAGTAGCGAATACCCCAGCAACAGGTAGTGCCACCAACTCATGAAAAACGCAGCCAACATGACGGGCCCTTCTTGCGCCAACCTGGCGTGGCTGGCAGAGACCGATTATAGAATTGTCCGCTGCTGCCCGCGACCCTGATGCCAGAAAATGCAGGCCAATATGGTGTATAAAAGGCAATTGACGAAAAGAAACCAGGGGATGCCGGTGCTAGTAACTTTCTACCAACACTCCAAGCATCGCGCGGCTAGCGTCCGGGCAATTTTGCACCTTGCGAAACGCCGAGCCTGAAATACCAATGAAAACACGCATCACCAACTTTGGCTCCTGCTGCATCGACAACGTCTATGCGGTACCTGCATTTGTTCGACCGGGAGAAACCCTGCCGTGTACCAATTATGAGATCCACCCCGGCGGCAAGGGCCTGAACCAGTCAATTGCCATGGCCTACGCTGGCGCAAACGTCAGGCATGCCGGGCGAGTTGGGGTAGAGGGCGAATGGTTAAAGATGCTGCTCGCAGAGGCCGGTGTTGACATCAGCCTGCTCCGCACCATCGATTCTCCATCCGGCCACGCTGTTATACAGGTCACGCCAGAAGGGGAAAATGCCATTGTGATCTTTGGCGGGGCCAATCGGTTGATTGATAGCAGTGACCTTGAGGCAGTGCTACACGATGCGACGCCAGGCGAGTTCCTTCTGCTGCAGAATGAAATCAGCTTTATGCCGGAGATTATTGATGCTGCGACTGCTCGCGGTATGCGTGTCGTGTTTAATGTGGCACCAATGACAGATGCGGTGCTCGATTATCCCCTCGACAAGGTCGAATGTTTTATCGTCAACGAGGTGGAGGGAGCGGCGATTAGCGGTGCTGATGACAGCAACGCGGTAATCACGCAGATGGCAGCAAGATACCCGAGGGCGAAAACAGTCCTGACGCTGGGAAGTGAAGGCGCTGTCTACAGCGATCCGGCCACATCACAACTTGTCCGACAGGCTGCTTTCCCAATGGAGGCCATTGATACGACAGGTGCGGGAGATACGTTTACCGGCTTTTTTCTGGCAGGGTACGCGAATGGCCTGCCAATTGACGCGTGCCTGAAGAGAGCCTGTCTTGCTGCGGGACTTTGTGTAACCAGGGCCGGCGCGGCATCTTCAATACCGCGCGGGCTGGACGTGGATCAAGCGGGGCAGGCTTCTGCTTCGAGACGACTTTGACGCAATCGCTTGCAGGCGGCGGTGTAGTCGGATTCCTGTATCCAGTTAGCAGGCTTGCGGTCAGGTCGCCTGCCTGACTCTCCACCCAACTCGAGGAATGCCGGATTAAACGGTACCAGACGCGCAGACCGACTTGTTCGTTGCTCCAGTAACTCGTCACACATGGGTACAAACACTTTCTTTGCCACTTCTCACTCTCCTGCTGCTATACCAGCACTGCTTAGCAAACAATTCAACTCAAGTTTGGGACCTAATCTTTCGATTCAATCTTTCGATTCAATCTTTCAACTTAATTTTCCTACTCATCTTTCTGAGCCGTCTTGCCGATATCCAGGCCGCTGGCGCCGGTGGATATCTGAATGTGCAGTAGACGCGGAAAAGCCCAAGCTAGCGTTGATGGAAAGTGAAAGTTCGATGAACAATCGTGGAGAAACGATGAAACTGCTAAAATCTGCACTTTTCCAGCAGTTTGTGGCCATAATTGAAGGCCAGCATTAACTCTTTCCACCTGGAATGAACAAAGGAACCGGAATGGCCAAGCGGATTGCGATTGTCGAAGATGACGAAGACCAACGCAGCAACTATGTTGATGCAATCACCAAAAAGGGCTATGACGTCACCGCCTACAGTAGCCGTGCGCAAGCATTGGCAGGTTTCGACCGGGAGTTACCGGATCTTGCTATCCTGGACATTATCCTGGGCGATGAGGTTGATGCGGGTTTTGAGATTTGTCGGGACTTGCTGGCACGAGCACCCTCATTACCGGTTATTTTCCTCACTGAGCGTATCGCTGAGATCGACAAAATCAGCGGCCTGCGACTCGGTGCATGGGACTACCTGCCTAAACCAATCTCCCTGGATTACCTGGCCGAACGAATCAGTTCGCTGCTGCGTATCAACGAGGCAAGGACCCAGTCTTCCAACGGGGCGTCAACCGCCAAGATGGTGGGTGAGCTCTCCATCGACCAGGAAGCTCTGCTTGTTTCCTGGAAAGGCACGGCTATCAACCTGTCGGGCACCGAGTTTCGAATGCTGGCGAAGCTCGTCCGGGTTCCGGGGCATGCTGTGTCCTACGACACGCTGATGAATGCAACCATGCAGAGCCTTGTTACCAACAACACGATCAATACCCATATGCGGAACATCAGAAAAAAGTTTGAATCGATTGATCCCGACTTTGACTGCATTAAAAGTGAATATGGATTTGGTTATCGCTGGTCCGTCAAGTAATCGCCAATGAAGTCCACCATCATCCGGGGTCCACGACTGGCCACCAAGCTGTTCATCCTGATGAGCCTGGCGCTGGTTGTTATCCCCTGGTTCAGCTATCTCTACCTGCGGGAGATGGAAGCGTTTCTCGTGGACAGCCAGGCTAACGCCCAGCTTCTCACGGCAGAAGGCATATCCACGCTGTTGAATGGTCGTTCCGACCTGTTTTACGAGTTACCCCTGTCACCCGAAGGCTACGAGCAGTTGTATGCCCACCCGCTCACCAATCCCGTTCGAATTGATGGCAAGAGCAACGACTGGGAGGAGGTACTGGGCTACAAGGTAGGTTTTGGGACGCTCGACTGGGGAGATGGCGATGGCGACACTGCCCAGTTCTACCTGGTTCTGGGCGAGATCAACGACCAAATCTACGCGCTCGTACAGGTACGCGACGACAACCTTGTCTTCAGGGATCGAAACATACTTCGCCTGGACCTGTCAGATCATGTCCGCATTACTTTCACTGGTCAGACAGGGGAGGTGCGGCGTCTTGTTATAGCCATGACCGAGCCTGGCGTCACCACGGCTTACCTGATGGACAGCGACTGGCGCTATGCGCTGCAGGGCGTGGCAGAAAACAGGGTGCAGGGATTCATGACCCAGACCGATGAGGGTTATGTCATCGAGTTCCGAATGCCGCTCGACCTGCTGGGCTCAACCAACCGTTTTGGTCTGGCAGTGGTGGATGTAGACAACCCTGAAAGCCGGGCAATCAAATCGATTACCGGTACATTGCCTTCAGCAGGCCAGGAAGCATTTGGCCTTGTACTGCTGAAGTCCCCGGAGGTACTGCGCATTGTCGAGGGGCTGGGTTATTCCGGCGCAAACATCCAGGTGATTGACGCCCAACGAAGAGTCAGGGCAGAAGTCGGGAGTTACGAGGCAACACAACTGCAGCCATCCGGCGCTGAAGAACCATCAATCCTCGGTAGTGGCGTGTCAGTGGTGAGCGCCATGATGGACTCGGTGTATGGATTTATTGACCTGCGCCTGCGGGAAACCAGTGCCGTGTCAGAAGACCAGGTCATCAAAGACTCCCTCGCCGGCAAGCCCAACTACCAAAGGCGCTACAGCGAAACGGACGGTGAGGTCATTATTGCCGCCCACCCAATCATTGCGCAAAACGAGATCATCGGTACCGTTGTACTTAAGCAGAATACAAGCCGCATTCTCGAACTGCGCCGTGATGCGCTCGAACGTATTATCAACTTCTCGGTCTTGTCACTGTTCATTTTTGTTGCACTCATCCTGGCATTCTCGGTCCGTCTCGCTCGCCGCATCCGCAAACTGGGGGCGGAGGCCACCAATGCCATTGATATCTATGGCCGCCTGCAGACCAACCGATTGAAAAGCGAAACCGAAGCGGGTGATGAAATCGGGGACCTTGCCCGCAGCATTTCCAACATGCTGTCGCGGTTGCACCAGCACAACCAGTTTCTGGAAAACATGCCGCGCACGTTACGTCATGAGATTAACAATCCCCTGAATGCCCTCTCGACCTCATTACAGAATCTGGAGAATGAACAGTCAGAGGTCAACCGGCGCAAATACCTCGAAAGCGCCAAGCGAGGCGTCTTGCGCATTGGCATGATTGTCCAGAACCTGGCAGATGCAGCAAGCCTGGAGGACGCACTGGAAGCCGAAGAGTTTGAGGTTGTCGACCTGTACAAACTGGTTCAGAACTATCTCGCCAACTGCAGAACCGTACATGCTGACCGAAACTTTGAGTATAGGGGCACCCAGCGTGAGGTCCTCAGTGAAGTATCCGACTATCGGATCGAACAACTGCTGGACAAACTGGTAGACAACGCCGTCGACTTCTCGAGTGCCGGCAGCACAATCACCGTTGGCCTTACCACTGATGGTGACAACCTCACGTTATTCGTAACGAACCAGGGCCCTACTATCCCCGCGGATATGTTCCAGAACATATTCGATTCGATGGTTTCTATTCGCGCCAACACGATCGATAACCGCCTGCATTTTGGCATGGGGCTATACGTGGTTCGCGTTATTGCCGAACATCACCGGGGCAGCGTTTCAGCTGCAAACCTGTTGAACGGGAACGGCGTTACGATTCGTGTCACGTTGCCGCTGTATAAAACTGTGGGTCAAGAGGCGCATGCAGCGGGCTAATCCCGGCAAGCCAAACTGTTGAACCTGGAACATTCCGGGACAAAAGTCGGGACTAACAAAAACAGTACAGACAAAAAAGTACAGACAAAAAAAAGCCCTATCCGTTTGGGGGGAAGATACGGATTAGGACTCTTGAGGACCAAACCTGGTTTTATCGCACTCGCTGTCCGACCGATTCTATGCCTCGATTATGGAAATCTGATGGAAGCAAAGTGGAGCCAACATCACTGGCTCACACATTAATTGATGACAATTTCGCCCTGAGTGGCAGTTAATGCTGCTGGTGTAATGCCCCACTCTCCCTTGCGGCAAGCACTGTAGAGCAATTGCGTCAGGCTGCTGTTGATCTGCTGGTTGATGGCAATGTTGATACCCTGCCCCGCTTTTGGCTGAATGCCGAGATTCAGGATTCCGTCCTTGAGGTTGTAGGTAAGCCGAAATGCCACTGGAATCTGCTCCCCGAGGGGCAACTCAGCGGCGCTTTCAACAAATTCATCACTAAAGTTGGCAGACTGCACAGCCTGTTCCTGCTTGAAAGAGCGCACAGCTTCCCGCGCGATTGGCGACTCCTGGGTGGAGACATCAGGGTCAGCATCAATGTGCTCTTTCAGCACCCTGAGCACCAGTAGACAGTACCGCCGGGTCAGCCAAAAGCGAAACTGCTGTCCATTGGTCGTGTTCACGCGAAACAGCAACCGATCTTCTTCCGCGTTGTAGAGCACCTGCATTTGACTTATCGCACCAGTCACAAATCACCTCCGCATACCTCGTGCCTAGTATAGGCACTAAATGGAGAATCAGCTCAATATCAAAATACGTTGATATTGTGACTCGACCTGATAGTATATCGACGTTTTTCGATATAGGTAAGGTTCATGGCGGCGGTGCCAGCCCGGGTGAACGACATAGATGTAAGCGCTGACGCGGTCCTGACCTTCTGCAAGGCGACTGCCGATGCCCAGCGACTGGACATCCTCAGAGTGCTGAGAGATGAGTCTTTTGGTGTCCTCGAACTCTGCCATATCTTTGATACTGGCCAGCCTGGCATGAGCCACCACCTGAAGATACTGGCGGGCGCTGCACTGCTTGAAACGCGCCGAGAAGGCAATTCAATCTTCTACCGTCGTTCACTCATCACCATTACCAATGCGTTGGGTGATCTGGTTGTCAGCTTTTTTGAATCCATCGACCGGATACCATTGACCTCTGATGTCACAGAAAGAATGGCTCAGGTGCACCAGGAGCGTGCCCATAACTCCCGCCAGTTCTTCGAGAAAAATGCCGATCGCCTGAAAGAAAACCAGGGTCTCATCGCGGACTTCAGTCAGTACTCCGGTTGCGTGCGTGACCTCATCATGAATGAACAGATTCCGGCTACGGCACGAGTACTTGAAATCGGCCCGGGGGAAAGTCAGCTTCTGGCATGGCTCGCAGGCTCTTTTAATACTGCCGTCGCCCTGGACAACTCTGCTGAAATGCTTGCAAAGTCACGCGGCACGCTGCCCGCTGCTGTTTCACCCAAGGTAGAGTTTGCGCATGGTGAACCCGCTGACCTGATCAAGCGGGGCGAACGATTTGACCTCACCGTACTGAATATGGTCCTGCACCACCTGCCATCACCAGCGAGGCTTTTTCGCGAGGCAAGTTTGCTGCTCAATCCGGGTGGACGACTGCTGATTATCGATCTGCGACCCCATGACCAGGACTGGGCCAGGGACATCTGTGGTGATTTGTGGCTTGGCTTTGAACCCGACGACCTCGACGAATGGGCAAATGATGCTGGGCTGGAGAAAAGCCAGAGCGTTTACCTGGGTCTCAAGAATGGCTTCCAGGTACAGGTTCGCCTGTTCCTGAAATCCTGAACAGTTAACTTAACAAAGGAAAATTTACTATGAGCACAACGGATTACAAAGTAGCCGATATTGGCCTGGCGAAATACGGCCGCGCTGAGATTGAGCTCGCCGAAGCAGAAATGCCAGCCCTTATGGCATTGCGCGAGAAGTACCGTGCGGACCAACCGCTCAAAGACGCAAAAATTATCGGCTGTATTCACATGACGATCCAGACAGCTGTGCTGATGGAAACCCTGGCTGATCTTGGCGCGGAGCTACGCTGGTCATCCTGCAACATTTTCTCAACCCAGGATCACGCGGCGGCAGCAATGGCTGCAGCCGGCCATCCAACATTCGCCTGGAAAGGTGAAACGGAAGAAGAGTTTTTCTGGTGTATTGAGCAGACCATTCTCGAGAACGGAGAGCCCTGGGATGCCAACATGATTCTGGACGATGGCGGTGACCTCACTGCGATGATCCATGAAAAGTACCCCCAAATGCTGGACAAGATTCACGGTATTACGGAAGAGACAACCACCGGCGTCCATCGCCTGTACGAGATGATGCGGGAAGGCAGCCTGAAGGTTCCCGCAATCAACGTTAACGATTCGGTCACCAAATCAAAGAATGACAACAAGTACGGTTGCCGCCATAGCCTGAATGACGCAATCAAACGTGCAACAGACATGCTGATGATGGGCAAGAAGGCGCTTGTTGTGGGTTACGGCGACGTGGGTAAAGGTTCCGCACAGAGCTTGCGCCAGGAAGGTATGGTGGTACGCGTAACCGAGATTGATCCAATTTGCGCCATGCAGGCCTGCATGGATGGCTATGAAGTTGTTTCACCCTACAAAAATGGTATCAACACCGGACAACTCGAAGACATTGATACTACGCTGCTGGGCGGCACCGATCTGGTTGTTACCTGCACTGGCAACGTCGATGCATGTGACAAGAACATGCTGCAGGCGCTCAAGCCAACCGCGCTGGTCTGCAATATTGGCCACTTTGACACCGAAATCGATACTGCCTACATGCGCAAAAACTGGCGCTGGGAAGAAATCAAACCCCAGGTGCACAAGATATACCGCAGCGATGCGCCACGCGACTACCTGCTGCTGCTCTCCGAGGGCAGGCTGGTGAACCTTGGAAACGCTACCGGGCATCCATCACGCATCATGGACGGTTCTTTTGCCAACCAGGTGCTGGCACAGATATATCTCTATGAGCAAAAGTGGGCCGACAACAACCCAAACCAGCGTCAGCCAATCTCGGTTGAGGTATTGCCGAAACATCTCGATGAAGAAGTGGCGATGTACATGGTCCAGGGATTTGGCGGCACCATCACAAGACTGTCTGCTACCCAGGCCAAATATATTGACGTGCCCCAGGAAGGCCCCTTCAAGCCTGAGTCTTATCGCTACTAACAGCCAGCGAGCCTGTTGCAAAACAGGCAACCAGACCCGGCCAATGGTCGGGTCGCCGGTTTTCCACACATTCGCCCCGGGTGTACAAGCCGGGGGCGTTTGTTCACAATCGCGCTTATGAAAACTGAACTCAGGGATCTGCTTGACCTGCTCGACCTCGAACAGATTGAGGTCAACATGTTTCGTGGTGTTAGTCCAAAAGAAGGCTGGCAGCGCGTTTATGGCGGCCAGGTGCTTGGCCAGGCGCTGGTAGCGGCCTCACGCACAGTAGAGGACGAGACACGCACTGCCCACTCTCTACACGGCTACTTCCTGCGGCCGGGAGACACAACTATCCCCATTTTGTACCAGGTGGACCGCATCCGTGACGGACGCAGCTTTACCACTCGCCGGGTCGTCGCCATTCAGCGTGGGCGCGCCATCTTTAACATGTCAGCATCATTTCAGGTGGCAGAATCAGGTCTCGAGCACCAGACACCCATGCCGACAGTTAGCCCCCCGGAAGACTGCCCCAATCAGCAGGAACTCAGAGAGCGTTATGCGGATGACTTGCCCAAAGAACGCCTGAACCAGGCACCACGATCCGAGCCGATCGAGATGCGCTTCGTAGAACCCATCAATGACTACGCCCCCGATCCCATGCCCCCCTACCAGCACACCTGGATCAGGACAGTCGATACCATGCCAGATGACGTCCGGCTGAATCAGTGCCTGCTAGCCTATGCATCGGACATGACACTGATTGATACCAGTTACAGGCCGCATGCGATTGGCTGGGGCAATTCCAACTTCCAGGTTGCGAGCCTGGACCATGCGATGTGGTTCCACCGGCCTTTCAAGGCGGACGAATGGCTACTGTACGCACAGGACAGCCCCTTCTCTGGCGGCGCCAGGGGGTTTTCGCGCGGCACCATCTATGACACCGATGGTCACCTGATTGCCTCGGTGGCACAGGAAGGGTTAATTCGCCTGCACGCCTGACCAGGTACTGCTTAAGCCAGACCACGAATGCCCCATTATTAGCCTGCCTGGATTAGCCTGCCTGGTTTACCGGTAGCCAAAAGGCTTCTTTGACTCGTTCTTTAGCTCAGCATAGCGATCTCGCAACCGGGTCTGACGATTTGAGAGATCAACCTGTTCACCCCGAATCATGAGTAGTGCTGGCGCTGAGGTGACTTCCAGCGGGTCACCATCCCAGACAATCAGGTCCGCATCTTTGCCAGCTTCAATGGTGCCGTAGCTCTCATCAATACCCCAGATGCGAGCCGGTGTACTGGTCACCGCTGCAATCGCTTCTGCCCAGGGCAGACCATAAGCCACGGCAACGCCTGCACCCTGTGACAGCGAACGCAATTCATTGAACTGATCCTCGGTCATCAATGCAATCCTGACGCCCGCTTCGTGGAGCAGTGTCGCGTTGTCAAGCCGCGCGCCCATACGATCAAAATCTGACGGTGCGTTATCGAGTACGTTGATGACAACAGGTATGTCTCGTTCGGCCAGCAGATCCCTAACTTTCCATGCTTCACGACCGCCGACAAGAATGACATTAATGTCAAACTGCGCGAGTTCACCAATAGTTGTTTCGATATCAGCGGCACGATCGACGTAGACCGCAAGGGGTTTCTTGCCATCAAGCACCCCCTGGAGCGCCTCAAGATCCAGCTGTGACTCACGCAACTCTCGCAGGCGACCGCTTTCAAAAGCGCGTCGATTTGCCTGGTAGGCCTGCGCTTCTCGCAGTGCATCCACCACGTCCATCAGCGCCTTGGCCCGCGAACCACCGGCAACACCACGACTGTCCTCACCCAGGTAAGCAAAGATAGCATTGCTGTTATCGATCATCGGATTGCGGTCGCCCAGATGCACGAGTGCACTCTGACCGGCGAACACCTCTGAGCGCGCTGAGGGGCGCACAATCGCGCGAGTCACACCTTCTGAGCGAAGTATCGGTATAGACGTCGCAAATCGGTCATAGGCCAAATCAACGCGAAACCCCGCGCCCAGATCGGTATTGCGAACGTAATGATCTGTCCGCACTGATGAACTCTCAATGTCTCCCATGCCGATCAGCGTGTTGGAGTCGAAAAAGCCCACGGTAACGTAGCGGCCAGCGGCGTCGATCACTTCAGCACCTGGCGCATCCAGCGCCGCGCCAACCGCGACAATTTTTCCATTTCGCACCAACACAGATGCATCCTCAAGGATGCCCTTGTCAGTACCGGTGACCAGGCGCCCGCCCTTCACAAGCAGATCACCTGCTGCCGCAGGCTGGGCAATACAAACGAGCAGTATCAGCAATAACCGCGTTCTCATCGCACTTCCTCCCGCTGACCCAGTTCGAAGTCCGTAACGGGTTCCACTCCGGTAGCCCGGTCATACATGACCGCACCATCAATAAACACCGTGTCGGCACGCGAATAAACGCTGAGCGGATTCTGGTTCCAGATAACAATATCTGCTGCCTTGCCGGGTTCAAGTGAGCCAATCCGATCCTCCAGCCCCAGTGCCTTCGCGGCATTCAGGGTTAACCAGCGAAAGGCTTCAGCATCCGTAATCTCGAGCCCCATACGCCGACCCGCGGCCAGTGCCTTGGCAGCCTCCTGATTCAGACGCTGAATGTCCCACTTGGAGTCGGAGTGCACTATTGCGCAGGCTCCTGCAGCTTCAACCAGCGCTATGTTCTCCTTGATCGCATCAAAAGACTCAAGCTTGAAACGCCCCCAATCCGCCCACATGGCACTGCAGACGCCCTCGGCAGCAAGCATGTCAGCAATCTTGTAAGACTCAACCGCATGGTGAAAAGCCATGATGGAATAGCCAAATTCATGGGCAACATCGAGCATGATGGCCATCTCATCTGCCCGGTAACAGTGGTTGTGCACCAGAATCTCGCCGTCCAGCACACCCATCATGGTCTCAAGCCGCAAGTCGCGCGTGGGTGGCTCCTTGTCTTCATCACCGTTGGCGACCGCCTGTTCATAAGTGCGCCATTTGTCACGGTACTTCTGCGCCTTGATCCACTCACTGCGATACTCCGCGACGTTACCCATCCGGGTCGAGGGCATCTTCCCCTTATTGCCATATACCCTTTTTGGGTTCTCGCCGCAGGCCATTTTCAACCCATAAGGCGCATCCGGGAATTTCATCCCCTGCACCGTTCGCGAGGACACGTTTTTGAGCACAACACTTCGG
>CAYGNA010000059.1:0-14732 GCA_964351065.1 uncultured Pseudomonadales bacterium | reverse complement strand
GATCCATACTGCTTAAGCAAGATAAACGTAAAAAATACTGACCAACACTTGGGAGATATGAATTAATGGGAGAACAGATACGTCTAACCGCTGCTGATGGCTTTGAGCTTGATGCTTACCTGGCCGCGCCTGTCGGCACACCTGCAGGATGTGTGGTTGTTATCCAGGAGATATTTGGTGTCAACCAACACATCCGCGAAGTTACAGACGGTTTCGCAGCCGAAGGGTATCTTGCCGTTGCGCCGGCCATTTTTGACCGGGCAGAAAGGGGAGTTGAACTCGGTTATGAAGGCGCTGATATTGCAACTGGCGCTGGTATCGCGCGTGGCAAACTGGACCACAGCAAGACGATGCTGGACCTGCAGGCAGCAATTGACTATCTGCATCCAAGTGGCAAGGTGGCGGTCGTTGGATATTGTTTTGGAGGACTGATGACGTGGTTGTGCGCCGCGAGAGCAGAGGGACTAAGCTGTGCTGTTGGCTATTATGGTGGCGGGATTGCCGGGGCTGCGGACATCGCGCCAAAAATCCCAACGATGCTGCACTTTGGCGAGCTTGATGCACATATACCGATAACAGATGTTAACAGCATTATGAAGGCGCAACCTGACGTGATAGTTCATGTCTATAATGCAGATCATGGCTTTAACTGTGATCACCGTGCCAGTTATGATTTGGCGGCAGCGACTCTGGCGCGGGCCAGGACGCTTGCATTTTTTGCGGAACACCTAAAAGCCAGTTGATTTTTTTAAGATTTCTTGTTTTGAAGATGCATGCCCTGCAGTGGATCACCCGGGATTTTGGCGCCCGTTTTGAACACCATTACGGGGCAGATTTTACAGTTGTGTAAAATGCGTCTCACCAACTTGACAAACCAACAGCGCTTCTACATTCTGTGGGCGTTGACGGGTCAGTTTTGGGGGGCGGCGAGTTACTTTCCAATATGAGCCGTCATGTTATTTATAAGAGCAACAATTCCTGAAAAGTAGGTATCAGCATGAAAGAGCATCAGATTAGCCGCACAGTGGTCGCCCTCGCGATTGGTTTTGCGGCGATCATTCCTTGTCAGTTGAGTGCCCAGTCGCTGGACGAAGTACTGGGGGTCCGGGAAGCAACGACGCAAGACGGTCGCAAGTCGCAAGCCAAGATCGATGAGATCCAGGATGACACGCGCGATCTGCTGTCGCAGTACAAGACGGTCATGAAAGTGGTCGATGGCCTGAAGGTCTATAATCTGCAACAGGAGCGGCTGATTGCCAATCAGGTAGCCGAGATCACAGAACTTAACAGTTCGATCGATGAAGTAACGGTGATTGAGCGCCAGATTGGACCGCTCATTCAACGGATGATTGATAATCTCGAAACGTTTGTTGAGCTTGATCTGCCGTTCCTGATGAAAGAACGTCGTGATCGCATCGAGTTCCTGAAAGAAACGCTGGATCGCGCGGACGTTTCGGTCGCCGAAAAGTTCAGCCAGGTGCTGCAGGCCTACCAGGTCGAAAACACCTACGGTACGACCATTGAAGCTTATACAGATATCATGCCTGTGCAGGGCAAGGATCGTCAGGTTGATGTGCTGAAGTGGGGCAGGGTTGCCCTGGTCTACCAGACACAGGATCAGGAGGTGACAGGTGCCTATGATCAGAAAACTGGCGAGTGGGTTATTCTCGGCGACGAATTCAGGGCTGGCGTACGTGATGGCCTCCGAATTGCTCGCAAGACCCAGACTGCAGATCTAGTCATACTGCCAACCCCGGCGCCGGAGAACCGATAATGAAAAAACTAGTCCTAACATTGATGACAGCCGGGATGATCGCTTCAACGGGCATCCAGGCAGCAGAAACCCCGGTTAATGCTGCAAACCTGGACCAGTTGCTCAAGATGGTTCAGGAAGGGCGCGTTGTTAACCGCCAGGAAATCGAAAGACGCGAAAAAGCTTTTGTCGCGGACAAGGCACGTCAGCAGCAGGAACTTCAGAACGCTCGCAAGATGCAGCGTGACGAGGAAGCGCGTAGTGAGCGTCTCGAGGCACAGTTTGAAACCAACGAAACCAATATTGCCGATCTGCAGGAGAGACTCTCTGCACGGTTAGGTTCGTTGCGCGAACTGTTTGGTGTGCTGCAGCAGGTCAGTGGAGATACCCAGGGTGTCTTTGCCAACTCTATCATCAGCGCGGAATTTCCTGGTCGTGAGGCGTGGCTCGGTGAATTTGCCCAGTCGATGGGGCGCAGTTCAAAACTGGCTTCGATCGCAGAAATTGAGCGTCTGTGGTCTGAACTCCAGATGGAAATGACAGAATCGGGCAAGGTATCCCGCTTCACTACTAACGTTATCAAGGTAAATGGCGAGACCAGCGAACAGGAAGTTGTTCGCATTGGTACCTTTAACCTGGTTAGCGGTGGCGAATACGTCAACTTCAATACCGAAAACAAGGTCATCACCGAACTGCAGCGTCAGCCAGCGGGGCGGTTTGTTGCATCAGCAGCAATGCTCCAGTCAGCTTCAAGTGGTTTTGTTCCTTTTGGTCTTGACCCAACTCGTGGTCAGTTGCTTGCACTGCAGGTTCAGGTTCCTACGCTGGAAGAACGTGTCCATCAAGGTGGAACGCCTGGATACGTCATTATTGTGCTGGGTATTGTCGCTCTTCTGCTCGCTGTTGAACGTTTCATTACGCTGAGTGTGACAGGTGCAAAGGTCAAGCGGCAGATGTCCAATGCAACGCCTGATAAGGGTAACCCGCTTGGCCGTGTGCTCCAGGTCTACCACGAGAACAAAGATGTGGATTCTGAAACCCTGCAACTCAAGCTGGATGAGGCAATCCTTAAAGAACAACCGGCGATCAACGCGCGAATTGCATTCATCAAGATCATTTCGATGGTTGCGCCGCTACTCGGTCTGCTAGGTACCGTTATTGGTATGATCGTAACCTTCCAGGCGATTACGCTGTTTGGTACAGGTGATCCCAAGACGATGGCAGGTGGTATTTCTCAGGCCCTGATTACCACGGTACTGGGTCTTACCGTTGCTATCCCGACAGTTCTGCTCCACTCCATTGTTCATTCGCGGGCCCAGTCCATCATGCATGTTCTGACTGAACAGAGTGCAGGGCTGATCGCAGAACATGCAGAGAGCGCATCCGGAAAATAGATAATGGACGCAATCTTCGTAGCAATTCGTTCGTTCATGGAAGCCGGTGGTGATGTACTCTGGTTCATCGCCGGCGCCACATTCATTATGTGGGCACTGATCTTCGAACGTATCTGGTTTATCAATACCGAGCACCGACGTGACGTTGGCAAGGCATTGACCTACTGGGAAAGCAGGTCAGAGCGCACTTCCTGGAACTCGCATATGATTCGGCAGAGGCTTATCTCTGAAGTTAATTTGCGGGTTAAAGCCAACATGGGATATGTCAAAACGCTGATTTCGCTTTTGCCATTGCTTGGGCTACTCGGTACGGTGACGGGTATGGTCTCAGTATTTGAAGCCATGACCTATTCCGGTGGTAATGCACGCTCCATGGCGGCAGGTGTTTCCATGGCAACGATTCCGACCATGTCAGGCATGGTTGCAACCCTGTCAGGTGTACTTGCAAATACATTCCTTGTCTCGAAAATAGATGCCGAATGTAATTATATGGAAGACACCCTGACCATGGATCACTGATCCCTGGAGTATGTGAGGATTTATGGCCAGACGAGTTACACAGGATAGCGAAGATAAAGTTGCCGACTTGACACCCATGCTCGATGTGGTGTTCATCATGTTGATCTTCTTTATCGTGACGGCAACCTTTATTAAAGAAACCGGTGTTGAGATTAACCGGCCCGACACTGAAACAGCAGAAATGAAAAAGACGGTATCTCTGCTTGTTGGTGTTGGACCGGATAGTAACATCTGGATTGACAAGAAGCGCGTTGACGTCCGGAATGTTCGACCGATCATGGAGAAGCTTCACGCTGAGAACCCAAAGGGTGGACTGGTGATTCAGGCAGACAGTACTGCCAAAGTTGAAAAGGTGCTTGCGATTATGGACGCTGCACGGGCAATTGGTATCACCCAGGTGGCAATCGCCTCCGAGGAGCCGTAGGAGAAATTTATGGCGATACGATTCAGTTTGGCAGTTGTTGTAGGGCTTGTCGTTACCCTCGCACTTTTTTATCTCATGCAGGCACTTATCTCAGGTGGCAAGAGTGCGCTGACCGAAGATAATGTCGGCAGGCTGGTGGACTTTGTTCGCGTCAAGCAAGAGCTGACGGTCGAACAGAAAGTGCGTAAGCCACAAAAACCACCACCCCCTGATGAGCCACCACCAGATGTGCCGCCGCAAAACTTTAACGTTAACGTGGACAGCACAGGTTTTTCCATGAACAACGTGGCGCTGGATGTTGGCGTTGATGTTGGCGGTGGCGGTTTTGGCATCAGTGATGGTGAGTACTTGCCGATTGTGAAAGTACAGCCTGTGTATCCGCGTCGTGCATTGTCGCGGGGAATGTCCGGTTGGGTGATTGTTGAGTTCACCGTGTCGGAGCAGGGTACCGTACGTGATCCAATGGTTGTGGATAATTGTGCCTGGATCAAGGGGCCTCGCAGTGATGGCGATTGTGCTGACAATCCGAACAGTATCTTTGACTCTGCAGCGATTCGTGCAGCTGAAAAGTTCAAGTACAAGCCAAAAGTGGTAGATGGGAATCCTGTGCAAACTGCAGGCGTCCAAAACAAGATAACCTTTGAACTGGTTGAAGAGTAAAAAACGGGTGAAGGTGATGAAAAAGCAAATTGCGTTGATCAGCCTCCTTTGGGCAATGCCCTTGTTCCTGGGTAGTGTGGTTAGCCAGGCTGGTTTGGCTTATGGCGAAGAGGCTGCGAAGGAGACCCGGAAAGTACCCGCGATGAGTGAAAGGGTATACAAGACCCTTGCAGAAGCACAATTGCTGATCGATCCGGAATCGGTGCAGGTCGAAGAAGGTGAGGAAAAGCCGGATGTGGTTGCGAATCCACAGGCTGCGATAGAGATGCTGCACAAGTTGCTTGAGCGCCGGGGTATCAACAGCTATGAGGTTGCCCAGGTCTGGAGTTCGCTGGCATTTGCCTATTACACGGTCGAGGATATTCCCAATACCATCAAGTCGTATGAAAACGTCCTGAAGGAGACTATAACCGAGGCGCTTGAGTTGACAGCACTGCGCGCGCTTTTTCAACTGCATTATTCTGAGGAAAATTACCGCGAGTCGCTGACCTATATCGACCGGTGGCAGGCATTGAAGGGTGTACCAGACGCTGACGTCACCTATATCAAGGCGACGGTCTATTTTCAGATCGAGGACTACCAAAATGCACTAAAGAGCGCCCTGGATGTCGAACAAATAGCGCTGGCCAGCGATCGAACAATCAAAGAGAACTGGTGGTACCTTCAGGTGGTGCTTTATAACGAGCTCAAACAGTATAACGATGTTATCAAGGTGCTGGAAAAGCTGATCGTCAAGTTTCCCAAGAAGCAGTACTGGATGCACCTCGCTGGTATGTATGCTGAAACCAATCAGGATGACAAATCCCTGTCTGCATACTATGCAGCATATGCCCAGAATATGTTCGAGAAAGAAACAGAAGTTGTGATGCTTGCTCAAAGACTGTTGAACGCAGAGGTGCCCTACGAGGCTGCCCAGGTGTTGGAAAAAGGCTTCAAGGATGGCTTGGTCGAAGAAAACGAAAAGAACATGAAGTTGCTGGCAACGGCTTATACTATGTCCCAGGAATCCAGTAAGGCAATTGACGCCTGGCGTGACGCTGCCAAGTTCGCGGAAGATGGTGAATCCTTCTATCGGCTTGCCCAGGCGCTGTCACAACAGGATAGACACAAGGAAGCGGTCGATGCATATAAGAGCGCACTTGATCAAGGTGGGTTGAGCGACATCCCCGATGTACAGTTTTGGATGGGTATTTCCCTCATGCAGCTAGAGCGCTGGGATGCTGCAACGACTGCATTCAGGGAAGCTGCCAAAGATAAGGATAAAGAAAAGAACGCGCGACAGTACATTCGGTATATCGCAGGAGAAAAGCGTCGCCAGGAAGAGATCAGGAAGATGCTTGATACAGCGCAGGTTACCCCCGGTACGCCGCGAGGGGATGACTAGCAGTACCTTTGGGCTTGAGTCATTAAATAAAAACGGGGCAGATGCCCCGTTTTTATTTATTTCGGTCGTCTTGTTCCACCGTCCCGTTTACTCGGCAGGTTCCTCACCATCTTGGAGAATTTTTTGTTCGCCTGTTTTCTTTCGGCGCGTAGTTTGACGTCCTGCTGTTCAGCAAAGTGTGTAACTTCTCGCTGTAGCTTTTGGTAACTCGATAATCGATCACCTTCAAGTTGGCCCGCATCAATAGCCACTAGCACCGCACAACCTGGTTCCCCATCGTGTCCGCAGTCTCTGAATTTACAATCCCGCGCAAGCGATTCAATATCTTCGAAGCTGCCGGCGAGGCTCGCATCGTCAGCCCATAGCTGGATTTCGCGCATCCCTGGTGTATCTATCAGGAGTCCACCTGTAGGAACCATGCAAAGCTCACGAAACGTTGTTGTGTGTCGGCCTTTACTGTCACCTTCCCGAACCTCACCTGTTTCGAATCGCTCAGAACCAAGCAAACAATTGGTAATACTGCTTTTACCTACACCTGATGAGCCGAGGAGGGCGACCGTATTTCCGTCGATCACGTAAGCGCGCAGATGGTCCAGTCCATCTCCCGTCGCAGCACTCACGGTGATGATCGGCGTGCCCAATGCCACTGGCGCAAGTGCTTCCAGTTTGACATCAAGGTTAGTGCATAGGTCAACCTTGTTTAACACAATGACGGGTGTTGCCCCACTGTGCCAGGCCAGCATCAAATAGCGTTCTATCCGACCGACATTAAAATTTTCGTCAAGGCCCGTTACGATAAATACGGTGTCGATGTTGGCAGCGACAACCTGTTCCTCAAATCGGTCTCCCGCGACCTTTCTGGAAAACTTGCTGAAGCGGTCGAGTGTCTGTTCGATAATGACATTGCCTGGATCCGCTTCATCCGCTGGTCGGCACAGGACCCAATCACCAACAGCGGGTAGAACTGCTTTCGAGCCTGCATCAAGTCGGGTTTTGCCCGGTAAAATGCCAATGAGAGGACCGTTTTCTGATATCAGTTGATACCTGCCCAGATCCTGCCGAGATACCCTTGCAGGTAGCAGATTTTCCATCGTTGATGGGAGTTGTTTTGCCAGCGATTTACGCCAGCCCAGTTCTTCGAGTTTAATCACGTGCTACATACTCCTTTGCACAGGTTACAGATTGGGTAATCAACCTGGCGCAGCGCACGTGGTTAAAAAGAGAGTTACGCGAGAGTTTTGAGTCAGAATCTTTGGTAGGAGATTTTTCTCAGCGCGATAGCAATCCGGGCGGCTACGCCAGTACTAATGCTTGAAACTTGCATATGCGACCCTCCGATGGTTATACCGCTATATTTGATGTCAGACCTTACTTCGATTTGCGTAGCAACGCAAACAGTCGGCGCCACACTGGCGCCATCAGCACCAGTATTGTAAGAACGAGCAGGATCTGGGTTGATGGTCGTTCCCATAAAAACGAAAGCTGACCGTCACTCAGGGTCATCGCTCGGCGCAGGTTGTCCTCAAGCATGCCACCGAGGATAAAACCAAGCAGCATCGGCGCCATGGGGAAGTCCAACAGGCGCAAAAACAGGGCAACCAGCGCAACTATCACCATCATCTGTATGTCGAAGGTATTGAATGAGACCAGGTAAACACCTATCAACGAAAAGAACATAATGATTGGTATCAGGTACGGGCGTGGCACCATGAGGAGTCGGGCTATGTACGGGATGAGCGGCAGATTAAGCACAAGCAAAAACAGGTTGCCAAAGTACATAGAGACTATGACAGACCAGAAAATCGCCGGTTCATCCACAAATAGCCGTGGGCCTGGCTGAATCCCGTAGGCTATCAGGGCACCCAGCAGCACCGCGGTGGTCCCTGACCCGGGTATACCAAGTGTTAACAGCGGCACAAATGAGCCGGTACATGCCGCGTTGTTGGCTGATTCAGGTGCGGCCAGGCCCTTCAGGTTGCCATCCCCAAAAGCAGGCCTGGCGCTTTTACCAGCCAAACTGCGTTCCATACCGTAGGCCAGGAATGACGCAATGGTGGCGCCTGCGCCGGGTAATGTGCCTATAAAGAAACCAAGTATCGAAGAGCGCGAAACTGTTGGAACCACTGACCTGACTTCTGCTGCGCTCATTTTAAGGGAAGTTTGCCTGAGACTATCTGCCATATCCTCATGGGCTATAGCCGGCCTTAACACCATCAGCAGTGCTTCAGATAAAGCAAATGTACCCATGGCAAGCAACAGGAAACTGATACCATCGATCAGGTCCATTCTGCCAAAGGTAAACCGCTGTACGCCCGCAGAGAGGTCTGTACCCACGGTTGATAGCATCAGTCCAAAGACAGTCATCACAAGTGCCTTCAGATGCTCGCCCGGCGCGGCAAATGCAGTCACAAAAGATAACCCCAGCAACATCAGCACAAAATAGTCTGCAGATTGAAAACTCAGGGAAAACTGGGCGAGATAGGGCGCCATGATGACCAGCAGGATTGCTGCTACGGTGCCGCCAGCGAATGAGGCGTACGCAGCAAGCGCCAGGGCTTTGCCTGGTTCCCCCTGACGAGCGAGAGGGTAACCATCGAATGCGGTGGCTACTGTACCCGCGACACCGGGTGCATTGATCAGTATTGACGAGGTCGACCCACCAAAGACCGCGCCGTAGTAAACACCAGCGAGTAAAATCATGCCGCTCGCGGGTTCAAAACCGTAGGTGATAGGGATCATGAGCGCGATTGCTGAAATAGGTCCCAGGCCCGGCAGCATCCCGATAAGTGTTCCCGCAGCGCAGCCAACAAAAACCAGTGTGATGTTTTGCAGGGTCAAAACCGTGGCAAGCCCAAGCAACAATCCGTCCAGCACGACTAAAACCCCCGGGACACGGCAAGAGCTTCAAGCCAAGCGCCGGTTTCAAGGTGAATACCCAGCAGTTTAAGTATTAGCCAGAAACCACCGACCAGAGGTATGGCAACGAGCACCATCGGCGCTACCCGTCGTTCGCCCAGCACGATAAAAGAAACGATCAGGAATACGATCGTACTGACAACAAAACCCAGGTACTCAAACGCGAGGCCATAGACAGACATCATGACCAGCAGCAGGGCCGCAGGACGCCAGTTCATGTGCTGCAACTGACCCCAGTCGGTTTTAGCGCTGGGCGCAGCGATTAAAAGAATCGAAACGACAATGCCCGCAATGGCAATGAAACCGGGCATGGAACGCGCATTGAATGGCTCCTGTTCTGACCAGAAATCGAGTGGTATCTCTCCGGCAAAATAACCGTAGCAACCGCTGAGCAGCAGGAACAGGATACCCCCGATACGTGAACTATTCATTGCATAAACAATATGTTAATGGAATATTCTAGAATTTAAATTAGGATCGAAGAAAGCCTAACTGACGCATCAAGTCACCAATTTCCTTCTCCTGGCGCTCCAGGAATTGATAAAACGCCTGACCCTCGTGATGTAGCACTGTCCATCCGTTTCGTGCCCTGACGACTTCAAACTCGGGTGTCGCCAGCAGTGCCGTAACGGTGTCCATCATGTCCTGGTAGCGTGTTGGGTCGAGTCCAGGCGCACCAAAAAAACCACGCCAGTTGGCAAATTCGAGTGGATAACCCTGTTCCGTGAGTGTGCGGACATCGGGCAATGCTGCCAGTCGCTCACCAGCGGTCACTGCGATTATCCTGACTTCACCAGCCCGGGCCATATCAATTGCTTCGCTGAGTCCCGTGGAGAGCAACTGGGTTTCTCCCGTGAGGATGCCTGCCATTGCTTTACCACCGCCATCGTAGGAGACATAAACTACTTTAAAGGGGTCAGCACCAGCGAGTTCCAGGCCCCTGGCAAAAATGATGTGGTCTGTGCTGCCCCTGACCGAACCACCTGCAACCTTGACACTACGTGGATTTGCCTTGAAGGCGGCAACTACGTCGTCAAAACTGACAAAAGGGGAGTCTTTTCTGACAACAAAGACGCTGTAATCGGCAATTACTGAGGCAATCGGCATGAGATCGCGAAACGACTGCGGAAACACTTTCTGAAGTGACCTCACAACCATCGGTGTTGAACTGATCAGCAACGTGTGTTGTTGGCGTTCTGCAGTTTCTATCAGTTTGGCAATCGCCCGACCACCACCGCCACCCGACAGGTTCTCGAATGAGACGTTTGTCACCAGGCCCGATTTTGTCAGCGCCTCGCCAACGCCTCTGGCAGTGCCGTCCCAGCCGCCACCCGGTCCGGCAGGAATCAGGAAATGAACCTCGGGCAACACCTCCGCGACAGCAGAGGTGCTGCCAAGCGCAACGCATAGTGCAAACGCCAGCGTTCTCAGCATCAGATGACTGCCTCACGATTCAGAAAGTTGAGGGCCAGGCCAGCGGTTGGCCATGGCACAGACACCAGTTTGCCGGTGCTGGACAGCGTAATAAATGCAGTCTTGAGGTCTGGTCCACCAAAACAGATATTGGTGGTTAGTAAATCCGGCATCGGGATAAGTTCGGCAGTACTACCATCTGCTGCATGGACCGTAATGCCACCGGTGATCAGTGTCGCAACACAAATGTTGCCAGCAGCGTCTACAGCCAGAGAGTCGAACAGGTGATAGTCAGGTATCTGGGCCAACATCCGACGGCCACTGCCTAGCTGCCCTGGGGTATCGATATCAAATGCCCAAAGCCTGCCTGTAGGTGTTTCAGCAACGTAGAGTGTATCCTCTGCAGGGGATAGACCAATGCCATTTGGTGCTTCAAGAGGAAACACCTTCTCTTCAATCGAACTACCGTCAATTGTGGCGTAATAGACGCCGGTCCGGTCCTTATCGCGGGGTCTGTTCTTGCCATGATCGGTAAACCAGAAGCCACCGGCAGCATCGAACACAATGTCATTGGGACCACGCAGCGGGTTGCCGTTGCACTCGGTATAGAGGGTTTCAACAGCCCCGGATTCAAGATCAATACGCTCTATGCGCCCGCCAGAATAGTCATTGGGTTGTTCACCAGGGAAAGTAAGGCCATCTCTGTCGTGCCATACGAAGCCACCATTGTTACAGATGTAACACTTGCCATCAGGGCCGATCGCAGCCCCATTAGGCCCTCCACCCGGTGTGGCGATAACGATGATGGTACCGTCTGGAAGTACGCGCGACAGGGTGCCACGCTTTATTTCAACCAGGATGATACTGCCATCGGGCATCGCAATTGGCCCTTCTGGAAACTGCAATCCGGAGGCAATTTCTGTTAAGTGCCCTGCCAAGTCTTTGCTATATTCAGTCATGTGCGGGAGCGCCTGGAAACGATAGTCTTAAGTGCCAGAGTCCTTCTCCCGAGTAAACCACCTCGGCTGCTCTGCCGATTGCTGTCGGAATGACCTTTACTGTTACCCTGCTGACTTGAGGGTCTGGTACCCCCAGTCGATCCATGGCAGTAAAGCCTCGACGTCGCTGGATTCAACAGTGCCTCCGCCCCAGATACGAAGTCCTGGAGGGGCATCCCGGTAGCTGCCAATGTCGAAACCGACACCTTCTGATTCCAGTAAGGCAACCAGTTTTTTGACGAACTGGTTTTGACCGTCACTATCCCTCGCCGCGAACCACTCATCGGTAATTGACAGGCATACCGATGTTGATGAGCGAGTGGTGGCATCAGTTGCCAGGAAATCGACCCACGGCGTCTGATCAACCCAGGCGTCGATTACAGCCAGATTTGCGCTGGAGCGTTCGATCAGAGTTGAGAGCCCGCCAATTTGTTCCGCCCAGTCGAGTGCATCAATGTGATCCTCAACCGCGAGCATCGAGGGTGTATTGATGGTCGCGCCTTCGAAGATCTCAGCATCCAACTTGCCGCCTTTGGCCAGTCTGAACAGTTTTGGCAATGGCCAGGCGGGTGTATAGGATTGCAGTCGCTCCACAGCGGCCGGGGAGAGTGCAAGCATCCCGTGACCACCTTCGCCACCCAACGCTTTTTGCCATGACCATGTGGTCGCATCCAGCTTTGGCCATTGCACTGCCATCGCAAACAGAGCGGATGTTGCATCACAAAGTGTGATGCCAGTACGATCCGCAGCAATCCAGTCAGCATCCGGGACGCGAACACCTGATGTGGTGCCGTTCCAGGTAAAAACAGTATCGCGTGCAGGGTCTGCTGTGTTCAGATCGGGCAGGCTGCCGTATGGGGCCTGCATGACCCTGACATCGGTTAGCCGCAGTTGCTTTTGGATATCCGTGACCCAGCCTTCACCAAAGCTCTCCCAGGCAAATACATCCACTCCGCGTGCTCCGAGCATTGTCCACATCGCCATCTCAAATGCGCCGGTGTCTGATGCCGGTACTATTCCAACCAGGTAGTCAGATGGCATTTCCAGTACCGCCTTGCTCTGGTCGATCAAATATTTCAGGCGTGCCTTGGGACCTTTTGCCCGATGTGAGCGACCCAGACTTGCTGCTGGCAGAAGAGAGGCGGACCATCCCGGGCGCTTGGATGTCGGGCCAGAAGAAAAACAGGGATTGGCTGGTCGATTGACTGGGCGAGGCAGTTGATTGTTCATGAGTATCCGCAGGTGAGAGCTGTGAAAGGAGCGCAATGTGATTACTTGTGAATTCAATGTCAAGCTTAACGCCTGGGATCAAAGCTTTGTATACTGCGCAATCATTTCGATGGCTGCGCCCTCATGAGCGACGCTCCTGACATTCGCCTAGATCATATTAACCTGCCTGCCCTAAAGCCGGACTGGCTGGCTGAATGGTATGCTGATATGTTCGGTTTTCGTGCCAAAGACGGTTTCGTTATCGGTAGCGGCACACTGATCGTGTTTGAAAAGGGTAAGCCGCTCGACTATGGCGGTAGTGCCCACTTTGGGTTTCGTTGCAGTTCAAAAGAAAAGGTTGCTGTCTGGGCGCAGAAATTGGAGGCCGAGTTGGTCGAAGAGGCCAGTTACGCCGGATTCAAGGCCGCGGACCCTGAGGGGAACGTGTTTGAGGTCTACTGGGAAGAATCATGACGCGCGAGTATGGTGTAGCTGGCCTGATGGCCTTGACAGCGATGTTTACCCTTGCGGGTTATGAGTTTATGCGCTCGGCATCGACCGTGCTGTTCAAGAATGCATATGGGGCCGAGAACCTGCCTCTGGTCATGGCTCTCATGCCATTTGTTGTATTTGCAACCGTCTGGCTGTATGGCCGAATCCTTTCCCTGTTAGGCCCCCGGCGAACGCTCCTGGTTACTGCAATGGGTAGTGCGGGTTTGATCCTTGCGTGTTATCTGATTCTGCTGACCGGCGCCAGGTGGATCACGCCGATCCTGTTCCTGATCAAGGAGGTCTATGTGGTACTGCTCATTGAGCAGTACTGGAGTTACATTAATTCATCGGTCTCACCAACAACTTCGAGGCGTGTGAACGGTCCTGTGACAGGCATCGCGGGCTTTGGCAGCGCAGTAGGTGCCTTGCTGGTTGGCTTCACCGTGGTGGAGTACGGGACGGAATCGATGATCCTGTTTGGTGCGCTTGCGCTTATACCCGCGGCCGTGCTGGCCAATATTACCTACACCATTCACGGCGAACCGGAAGTTCCGCCACCTACGGAGGCGGTGAAGAGTCACATGGGCTGGCGCTGGCTCAGGGAAAACCCGACGTTGTTTTATCTGCTGATGATTGTGTTGTCGACCCAGGTTGTTGCAGCCGTACTCGACTTCAAGTTTAACGAACTGCTTTCCCAGTCGTTTGCCTGTCGTGATGGTGGATTCGAAGGTTGGCAATGGACCGCCATTGCCGCGCTGCTACCATCTGAGCTTGTCTGCGGACAGGATGGCGAGACAGCGCTTCTCGGCTGGTTCTGGGGTACGTTGAATTCCTTTAGCCTGATACTGCAGTTTATTGGTGCACCACTGTTGCTGGCGTTTGTATCACTGCGCTACGTTCACATCATGATGCCACTAGTGCACATTACCGCGATTACATTCGCGCTGCTGGAGCCATCGGTCTTTACGGTCGGACTTGCGCTGATGCTGTTCAAGGCATTTGATTACTCGATCTTCAGGGCAGCAAAAGAAGTTCTGTACGTCCCGTTATCGTACGACGAACGCTATCGTGCAAAAGAGATTATCGACGTGTTTGGCTATCGAACGGGCAAGGGCGCATCGTCGGTTGTGATCGTTGCGCTGCAACGACTGGGTGTCGTGATGGGCAATTTCTATCTCGGCATTGCCTTTGTGGCAGTGGCAATCTGGCTGGCACTGATTTTCCCTTTGACAGCCCGCGCCAAGGCCGTGAAGCAGGAAGGTTGAATAGCACACCAGATGTATGTCTGGACGGGATACCTTGTTCAGGAATCAGTTGATCAGGATGTTAGTGTCCAGTTGGCCCGCAGCAAGTTGCTCAATTAACCAGGCGAGCCTGGTTGCACCGAGACGGATTTGTGTCTGGGCAACTGGCCTGGATCGCTGGTAGTAGGCTTCAGAAAGTGTTGTGCCTGATTGAAGTGGTTTACCGTCGATACCGGGATACGCAGGGCTTCGACCAAGATTTAATGTTTCCGGCATCCAGTCGAGTACGTTTTTTGAGCCCAGGCTGACTTCTTCAGCGCCAATCG
>CAYGNA010000058.1:2775-14939 GCA_964351065.1 uncultured Pseudomonadales bacterium | reverse complement strand
ATCGTAAAGTGATACTCAAGGTCTGGCCGGGAACTCTCCGCCGCCACACGATTGCCGACCATGGAAATGTACTCCGCGAGTGCCGGATCTCGATAAACGCCGTACTGGGAGATAATTTTGCGGTGTTCCTGCGCACCAAGCTCAATTTCTTCCTTTTCGGACATTGCAAGTGCTACTGGCACCAGCGCCAGCGCCAGTACCACAAGCATCGTTATCTGGTTTGCCAGCCTTGCCATTTTGCTCATCGGTTTTCCGTTACACCTGCTATGTACATTGAATTCGAAACAAACTGTTGCCTACCTTACAGAGTCAATACGCAACAAGACCTGAACAGATGAGAACAAAGTTCAAAAATCCTTGTCTGTTATCCTAACGTAGATAGACAGTATTTCTGTCAATTCTATCCGGCAGCGCCACACTGGACCGCATGGATAGCCCTACCTTTACAGGGGGCTTAATGAAACGCAAATTTACAGTTCTGCGAGAGTGGTTAATAATAACTTCCCCCTCGAGTTGTAGGGTCAGGGTTTAATCAATGAGATTGGCCATCAGTACACTGCTCGTCCTTTTTCTGGCAAACGCCTATGCCGGCAATAGTGATGTATTCCCCTCTGAACGCCTCAGCGAGGCTGCAAGGCTTGAGACCGATGGTGACATCTCGGCCGCACGCGAACAATTGACCGAAGCGGTCGACACCATAGTTGCCCGGCAAGGCGATTTCAGCAGCGACCTGATTGAACCACTGATATCGCTGGGACGCCTGGCAGTGGCCGCAGGGGAACTGGAAGCCGCCGAGGATCACCTGCGCCGGGCGCAGCATATTATCCATCGCAATGAGGGTGTTCATGCACTGCGTCAGCGCGAAATCATCAGCCTCATGAGCGAACTGCATCTGCAGCGCGACGAGCCCTTCGATGCTGACCGCGAGCAGCAAATGCTGGTCTACCTGAGCGAAAGGAACTTTGGCCGTAACAGCACTGAGGTTCTGCCCGCGCTCGATCAACTTGCAGAGTGGTACACCGAGACTGGCCAGTTCTACCGCGCACGAAAGTCACTTGAACGCGCAATCGAAATTGTCGAGTCGAACGGCGGTGAAGCAGACCCGAGACTCGTGGCACCCCTGATGAAGAGTGCCAAGGTGCGGCGTATGCAGCGCGTCTGCTGCAGTTATAAGTTCCTTGAGCGGGCCAGGTCCATCGTTTCCACCAACACCGACGTACCGGATGACGAACGGGCAGACGTCCTGACCGCACTCGGAGATGCCTATCTCGCCAGCGGCAAGGAAGATGCTGCCCGGGAAGCCTACGATGCGGCCTGGCAACTCATCGGCGAAGAGGCTGCAGGAGACCGATTTGCTGAGCCGGCGCAGATAGCCATGGCCAAAGAGCTGACAGACGCAGAACGAGATAGAAAGCGTGTTTTTGAGATTGACAACAACCGCTTCGGCGGATCGGCATTCCGCGAGTTATCTCCCAATGAAATCCTGAAAATCGAGTCCAAGCCGCCTCAGTCATTTCTCGTCCCACTGACCGACAGAGGTCCACCTTTCCATCTGTCAGACGCCAATAACAACGAGCCAGGCAGCGATCAGCAACGACGCGTTGTCGGCCATCCATTCCAGTTTGACTACAAACAACTCAAGAACATCCTGCCGTTAAACTGGCAGGATGAGGCAGACTTGGCCCTGTTGGCTGTACAGTTGGACTTTACTGTCAATTCTGATGGGAAAGTTTCTGATGTCGAAGTGCTGGGCAACCCGCCAAATCGCGTTGCCCGCCTGATGCGTGAAGTGTTATACAAGACAAGGTTTCGCCCCAGGATGGTTGATGGCGAGCCAGTAGTTACGGAGAATTACCAGTTAACGCAGACGTTCGACAGATGAGAAACTGGCTGACCAGGATACCCGGCGCTATCTTGCTGTGTCTGCTGGCCGCAGACATTGGCGCCTCAACACGCTACCTGGATTACTTTTTCACTGAAATCGGCGAACTTTCCCACACCGAACAGATTGATTTTGACCGTGCACTTGACCTGATCGGTGAGGGCAATATTGATCCTGCGCTACCACTAATCAATGAGTTGGCTGCGGCTGAAGAGCACGAACCCGGGACCCAGGCACGCCTCCTCGCGAACCAGGCTATTCTACAGGCATTGGTGGGTGACGTTCCCGGTGCACTCAGCCTGCTTGATCAGGCTGTTGCCCTGGTGGAATCCAGGGCCGGCCCATTTGATTCACTGCTTGTCAATTTGCTGTCGGTGCGGGGGTTGATCCAGCGTGACCAGAAAGAACTGGATCTGGCAGAACAGTCATTTCGACGAGCCCAACACATCACCCATCGGCAGGATGGCGTTTACAGTCGGCGCCAGTTAGGCATTGTGGACTTGCTCACCGATCTGCATCTGCAGCAGGGTCTTGTCCTGGCGGCAGACAGGGAACAGCGTTTTAACCTGAAGATCAGTGAACAGGCGTACGGTGCCAACAGCGATTCGCTGGTACCGATTCTGGAGCGACTGGGCGGCTACTTTGCTCAGCGTGGCGACACTATTCCACTTGGCCCAAGCCATATCGTCAGGCCCGTCGCTTCCGAGGCCGACGCATACACCGAGCAGTACCGTGCCACGCTGTTTAAAGAGTCGATAGACCTGTTTGAGCGCGCGATTGCCATCATCGAGAACACCTACGGTCCCACCGACCTCCGCCTGATTGAACCACTTCATGGCATTGCCAAGGCGAGACTACGTCAGCGAACCGCCAGAAAGTTCGCCGAAGAAGCCATGGAACGCGCAGTGAACATCGTCGCTAATAACCCGGCAACCGACACAGCTGATCATGCGCGCGCACTGGTTTCTCTCGGGGACATCTACAACCTCACATCTGATTCGCGAGCAAACGATACCTATCTCGCAGCGTGGCGCATGCTTAATGAAACGCCGGAACTCGCTGATCTGCAGTACGAACTGTTCGGCGCACCCACACGGCTGTTTCCGGAGGACCTGTCAACCATTGTGCTGGAGAGGCAACCAGCTGCGATCGACGCTGACACCCGTCTGTTTGTAGATGCAGAATTTACCGTTATCGATTCAGGACGGGTCGCCAATGTGCGTATCCTGGACGGAAACGTGCCGAACGATCAGAAAAACACCCTGCGGCGACACATCAGAAGCTGGCGCTTTCGACCACGAATTGTGGATGACGAATTTGTAACCACCGAATCCTTGATGGTCCACCAGAACTATATCGTTATCCGCCCGCAACCAACTGTCGAACTCTCCGTCGATACCAATAGCCCGTTACGTTAAGGCGTCCGCTCCGCCAACTCTTCGCCAACCAGAAACTCCCGCAATTGCGATGCCAGCGCTTTGCACGCCGCGTTACCTGGCCTTGCCAGTACGGGTATCGGCAGGATTAACCCTGCCAGGTAGGACGTGCCATTGGCATCAGCGCTTATCTCGCCGGCTGCGGCCAGACTCGCCAGATCCCAAATTGATGCCTCATAAGACGCATCTTCCTCCCAGTAACTCATACCGAAACACCCGCCACCAAAAGAAGAGATGGTGCAACTGAAACTACCACCCTGGTCTATCGTAACCGTGTCTCCATCAATCCAGGCGAGATAGCGCACTTTGGACTTCTCGATGCGGTCGGCAACGCCTGGCTGGGCAAACAGCGCCGCCAGCTCGTCAGCGCTGGTTGGTGCGGTACGAGGTTCAAACCAGGGATAGAGTTCGTCTTTGAACTGGTCTTCAGGGATCAGCCGAATAGGATTCTCACCGGCCTCCAGCGCATCTGAAATGCAGTTTGTAAAGCTGGCCTCGGTTTCCCGATCGTTGTAGCTTGCCCGGCCCATAATCACGATGGCCTCATTAGATTCAATGCCCGTGGTTGCTGTTCGGGACTCCTCAATTCTTGAAGACACACAACCACTGACCAGGAGGACCGTGCCGAGGATCATCGCTTTTTTCATCACCTTTCTCCTTCCACTCCAGAGGTTCGATTACGAGCCGTTTGCTGCAGCCATTCTGCGACGGCCGGTTCCGACGGTAAATCGATCGCAATGCGCGCCCCGCCGTCCCGGATCGCCAGCAACGTGGCTTCGCCCAACGCATCATCGCCACTGAAAACACCGCCTTCAGCCTTGCCATAACCCACCAGGGTCCACTCACCTATCTTGTTACCTGTCATATCGACGAGTGTGATGCGGTAGTGAATGGAAGCCGAATAGAAGTTAAGGCCTGATATGCTTGGTGCGAGAAAACCGTATTTCAGTATCTCCGGGATGATGACGCCGTCCAGGCCCACCGCTTCCTCGGGTGTAGGCGCAGCCGCGTCGAGTACGCGAACCGATTCAAACATCGCGGGCATCAGGTTCTCAAAAAAGCTCAGGTTCTGGGCGCCAATATCAACTTTGAAGGTACCACGCTGCTCAATCACTTCCTCATGCCGAAAGGATTTGAAATCGGGGGAATAATAGACGCCAACTCGCGCTGGCAATTTTGCGACCAGTGGCGTGGGTACAGTACCCTGGACGGTCACACTGGTTGTGCATCCGCCAAGTGCAAGCAAGACCGCCACGCCCAAAAACAACGCACAAAAGTTTCGACTTACCTGCCCTATCATCACATCAGCACTCTTTCTTTGGTTCCAGTTACCACTTCCGGTCATCCTGCATACAACCATCATAGTACCAGTAGACCAAGCTTGGTACGTCGGAAACGTCAAATCCGACGTAATACCGGGTTGAACGTCATGTTTGTACATTCAGTTTGAACATTTCAGCGGGATTACATGTCCAATAAGACACAAAAAAACGCCACCGTTCAGTTAGACTTCAGGAACCATCTGTAAAAATGATCACAAGGTTTATCATCCGGGAGCAACTATGACACCCAACTCCAGGCAATTTCTGTTCCCGCTCGCGTTCAGCGTCCTACTTGTCGCCAGCGGCTGCAAGACAACCCAGCCCTCATCACCCCAGCAGACGCAGCGGCCGCCCAGCCCAAGCCAGTCGCCGTCCTCATCGCCGTCGATGCCGAGCCCGCCCAGCAGTCCAGGTTCACAACCTTCATCCCCAAGCGTGGCCAGCCCCGCGCCGTCGATGCCATCACCGTCGATGCCGTCTCCATCCATGCCCGATCCGGCGTCGTCACAAAAAAAGGGTGACAGCAAGGGAGAACAAGGCGAACAGGCAGAACAAACCGCCCAGCAGTCTCGCGAGAAGGCAGGTAGCGACCTTGAGAAAGCCGGTGAACAGGTTGCAAATGCAGGTGAGCAAATGGGTGATGCCGGGGCGACAGGCCCCGGTGAACCGCCAGAATTCCCTGTGGACCAGCAGGCGAAAGGCCAGGGTGAACCTGACACCTTGATGCCTGAGAGCGATACCACATCACAATCGGACGAGATTGCCTTTGAAGACGCTGCGGCAGCCGACGCTGCGGCAGGCGATCCTGCGGCAGGCGATCCTGCGGCAGGCGATGCTGCGGCAGCCGATGCTGCGGCAGCCGATGCTGCGGCAGGCGACGAAATCGCTGGTGCTGACAGTGCAACCGCAGATTCATCGGACCCATGGCAAGAGAGCGCGAGCGCGGGCGAAATTGATGAAATTGCCGCGGCACAGGCCGCCATGATGGAGGCCGGAATCAAACTGCAGGAAGCAGGGGTCGCGGTACGCACTGCAGAAAGTGACGCAGATATGGCCCGCGCACAGGAACTCCTCGCAGAAGCCAGGGTGATCCTGATTGTTGCCGGCCAGGACCTGATGACTGCCCAGGAAGCGACTGGCGAGGGCAACTCAGCGGTTTTTGATGCTGCCAATGAGGCGCTGAACGATGCCACGGTCGCCGTCGTCATCGCCACCGATGCCGTCATGGGCCTGCCTGACTTTGGCGATTTGCAGACAGCCGGGATCCCGAGCGGAACTGGTGCCAGCGGTCGCTCGGAGAGTGGTCGAATTGGTGAGTTGGAGGACGAACTGGAACAGTCATTAATCGTGTTCGACGGACAGATCCTCGATGCCCGTACCGTACTCATGCCGCCACTGCCAGGAGCAAGTGCGGATCTTCCCGGTGCTGGTACCGGCATGCCTTCTACTGCAGCATCCGGGGATCCCCGCATCGGCGGTGGACCGGTGGAACTACCAGCCGATGATGACGCGGGTGAGATGGCAGAGAGTGGCGAGAGTTCTGGTGCCAACTCGGCAGGTAATGCAGAGATGGCGTCATCGGAAAACAGCGACGGTCAGGTAGCACTCATCCCTGATGACGTTGGCAACGGCCAGAATGACGACATCGTCGCTCAACAGTTGCGAGAGGCCGCCGTCGCAGAAACGGACCCAGAATTGCAAGAGAAACTGTGGCAGGAATACCGCCGCTACAAATCCGGACGCTAGCGTCCCAACCAAACTCAAACGACCCAACAAAATTATGTTATCGAATTATTCACAGATCACATTTGGCCGCACGCTTGCCCTGTCAGCACTGTTACTGTTGCAGGCCTGCACGTCTACCGAGGTTGTCACCGCAAATTCAACGCCAGCACGGCAGTCGGATGTATTCATGCCGCCTGAACTCATGCTTGATGTCGGGATCCTGCCGCTCGAGCCAGGCATTCCTGACACTGAAAAAGAAATTGAGAAGCAACTGATCGTGCCCGATGTAAGACGGGCCGAATCCCAGTTCATTGCCTACCAGTTGAAAGACACGCTGGAACGCACGGGCAACTGGGGTGCTGTCCGCGTGACACCAGACCCGTCCCAGGCTGTGGACATCACAATCAGCGGTGAAATTCTGCAGTCCGACGGCGAAAGACTGAAAGCCCGGATAACTGCCGTCGATGCCAGCGGCAGAGTCTGGATCAACAAGGACTACGAGGACGCAGCCAGCAAATATTCATACGAGCGTCCCAAAGAAGATCCCTTTCAGGATTTCTATAACCAGATTGCCGATGATCTGCTGCAGCACCGCGATACGCTGACACAAGCCGATATCGCAGGGGTCAGACGCATTTCGGCGTTGCGTTACGCCAGTTCACTGTCGCCGGAAGCCTTTGGCGGCTATCTCGTCGAAAAACGCGGCCGAATCGAGGCAACCCAGCTACCGGCAGAGGATAACGCGATGCTTGCGCGTGTTGAGAATATCAAGGAACGTGAGTTTCTCTTTGTGGACACGCTGGACGATTACTACGGCAAGTTCTATCGCGACATGAAGCCCTCCTATGACGAATGGCGCTTTGCCACCTATGACGAGGCCATTCGCCAGCGCCTGATGGAGAAGCAGGCGCGCAACCGCCTGCTGGGCGGCGCGGCACTGGTGGCTGCGGGTATTTACGCTGGCAGCGAATCCACCACCTGGGCTGGCGACGCCGCTGCTGTGGGTGCCGTCGCAGGCGGTATCGGGGCAATCAAGAGTGGCATAGACCGCTTCAAGGAAGCAGAAATTCACGAAGAATCACTGCGCGAGTTATCCCAGTCACTGGGTGCCGAGATCACACCTTTTGTGCTGGATATAGAGGGCCGGACCATTGAACTGACGGGTACTGCAGAAGCGCAATACCAGCAGTGGCGCGCGATTCTCCGGGAAATCTACGCGGAAGAAACAGGTCTTCCGGTAGAATAACCCTCTTTTATGGAATGCTGATTGGCCTATGACGCTTCAACTGGTCGAAGGACAGGACTTCTCTGCCGATTTTTCGCTGCTGCAGCGGGTGAGCCAGCGTGATGGGGTTCAGCAATGGGTGGCGCTCGACAAGCAGTTGGGCGAGCGGGTACTGCTGAAAATTTTTGAGGAACCCCTGGCTGCTTCCCTGCGTGCAGATACAGCAGAAGTCATCGGCGCAACACGAGGACTGGTGCACCCAAACATTGTCAGGGTGCATTCGTTACATACGCACGACGGTATAGATTTTATTGTGTCCCAGTTGGTACGGGATGCAAGCCCGCTTGAGGTCGCCTCTCTCGAGCGCAGCTGGCCGCTGTTTGAGCAGCTGTTCTCAGCCCTGTCCTACGCCCATGGTGTGGGCCTTGCGCACGGTCACCTGAATCCCTCTAACCTACTTGTTGATGATCAACGCGTACTGCATGTCACCGACTTCGCTTTACCATCTGCGCTTAGCGCCGATCAAACCCTGTTGCCGTTTTTGAGTCCACAGGCACGCAAAGGCAACACACGAGACCTCTCCGATGATATTTTTTCACTCGGTCAATTACTGTTTGTGTCGCTAAGCGGCAAGACAGCTTCCCCTGGTACTGCCGAAATAGAGTCAACCACACCAATCCCTGCGCCGCTCAGGCAACTGGTGCTGGATATGCTGAGCGAGAACCATTGGGAGCGCCCCCGGGACCTCGCTCACATCAGGGAGTTGGTAGCGGGTTTCGCACTGGGTGAAACAGACGCGCCCATCGAACCGGTGGGTTCCTTTACACGGGCAACGCCCGGTCACAACGAGGCGTCTGCCGCACCACGCTCACATCTGCCACCACGCGAACGCCAGGTGATTTCCGCAGGCGCGGCCTACGGCGGCTTTGCCTTGCTCATGGCAATTGCCGTTGCAGTTTTTTTCCTGTTACCCGATGCCGATGTCGTCACCCCAACAGTAGCTGTACCCACGTCAGCCGCAGCGCCCGCCTCGCCATCAGGGACGACGCCAACAGCGAATACCCCAAGTGCCAACACCGCGCCAGCGGCCGCTACCCTGACACCGCTCGAACAGGCACGTCAACAACAGTTGGAGGCAGACGGGCAACAAACAGCACGCGAATTGCTGCGACTACAGGTAAAACTGGAAGATGCCGGCGTACAGATATGGGGGCAGCAGGCATTCAGTGTAGCAACAGGGCTTGCAGCTTCGGCTGATCAAGCATATCGGGACAACCAGTTTGATGAAGCGCTTGCACTGTACCGTGATGCAATCGCGCAACTGGAACAGTTGCAAGAGGATATGCCACAGATTCGTGCTGAAAACGAACGCTCGGGTGATGAAGCTATCGAATCCGGCGACGCGGTTTCCGCGATCCGGGCGTTCACCATTGTGACTGCTATTGACCCATCGGATACCGCTGCCAGACAAAAACTCGCTCGCGCCGAAAACCTGGAACAGTTACTCGCCTTGCTGGCCGAAACGGAATTTCTCGAAGGCGAAGGTAACCTCTTCGATGCACAAGCCAAAATTGGCGAGGCCATCGCAATTGATAACAACTGGCAACCAGCACTGGATGCAAGGCGGCGACTCAACGCAAGTGTTGCATCCCGGGCATTTAATGTTGCCATGTCAGAGGGCCTTGCGGCCCTCGCAACCGAAGACTTTGATGCAGCACGTGCAGCCTTCAATCGGGCTGGTGACATACTGCCGACGTCCGCCGAGCCGGCCGACGGTCTTCAGCAGGTTCTGGTTGCCATTTCACAGCGGAAGATCAGGGAACTGCAGGCCGAGGCAGAGGCGCAGGAGACGGCAGCAGACTGGCCAGCCGCCATGAGCACCTTTGAAACACTACTGGAAATGGATCCCACATTGGTCTTTGCGATCAACGGGCTCGAACGCGTCCGGGCCCGTGCGGCACTTGATCAGCAATTGCAACGCTTCCTCGATCAGCCTACGCTGATGGCTTCTGACGAAGAACTAGGCGCCGCCAGGCGTGCGCTGGCAGAAGCCGCAAGGATCAAATCACCACCGGACCGCATGAGGACGCAGGTCAACGACCTGTCCGTACATATTTCGTTGGCCCGCATCAAGGTGCCAGTCGAAATACAATCTGACCAACGCACAGACATTACCGTCTATCGTGTTGGCAACCTCGGATTGGTTGAGCGAACGTCACTTGAGCTGATTCCAGGCCGCTACACTATCGTCGGTAAACGGCGGGGGTATCGCGACGTGGAAGTTGAACTGACGCTACTGGGAGGACGACCACCACCCCCCGTGCTCGTCAGCTGTAGCGAGAAAATATAGGGAATGGACAATAATCTGGATGACAACCTGGCGATTGAGCCTACCCCATTTGAGCGCGCCGCCGCAGGCAAACGCACCCGGGGCTTGCGACCAGGACCAGTACCGATTCTGCTTGGCCTCGCATTTACCTTCCTGGCTCTGGCAGCAGCCTTCATGTTCCTGGCAACTGCCGTCCGCTTCAACATTGCGCCGGAACCTGAAACCTTTGAGGTGACTGAAGGTTTTTTCAGCTATCCACTGGGTGGACGTTACCTGATGCTGCCCGGCAATTACCGCATAGAGGCAAAGCTTGAAGGATACGAACCACTGGTCCAGGCCATCGACGTGAGTGGAGATGCCGACCAGGCGTTCAGCTTCACCATGCAAAAACTGCCCGGCATCCTGACCATCATGAGTACGCCGTCTGGCGTGGCCGATGTTTATGTCGATCAGGTACTTGTGGGCAGGACACCAATCACCCTTTCTGATATCCCGGCCGGGCTGCACGACATCAGTCTCAGTTCAGACAGGTATCAGGCTTTTGATACCGAGATTGAGATTGCAGGCAAGCGCGAGGAGCAAACACTGCTGGTCGAACTCGAACCTGCCTGGGCTGACATCAGCCTCTCAAGTTTGCCGGCCGCAGGTGAGATACTGGTTGACGGCGAGGTGCTCGGATTGACCCCCGCCACACTGGAAATACTGGAAGGTACGCGGCAGGTGCAGATTCGCCAGCGTGGTTACAAAACCTGGCAAAGTACCCTGACAGTCGTTGCAGGGATGGCCCAAACCCTACCCATGGCAACACTGGTGCGTGCTGATGGCACCGCGCAGATCAATTCACAACCATCCGGCGCGAACGTAACAATTGAAGGGCAATACCGGGGACAGACGCCACTTGAACTCAAACTGCCACCTGGCACGAGCATTGATGTTGTCCTGTCAAAGGCTGGCTATGTTACTGCCTCACAACAGGTCCAAATCAGGCCCGAGGAAGATGTCGTGCTCAATACGCGGCTCGAACCCGTACTGGGAGTCATTCGCTTGCGTGTGGAGCCTGCTGGCACCGAGCTTTTGATTGACGGCAAGTCAGTAGGCGCACCTGGCACACGACTCGAGCTTCCGGCACGAGCGCACAGCCTGGAAATTCGCAAGCCCGGTTATGCACCCTTTGCGACCAACGTGACACCCCAGCCTGGCCTCGCCCAGCAACTCTTTGTCCAGTTGAAGACAGAGGAACAAGCCCGGGTTGATGCAATAGCCGAGACTATTAGCGCGTCAGGGCTGACGTTTAAACTGATTATCCCGGACGCACTGACCATGGGTGCAGCGCGGCGCGAACCCGGCCGGCGTTCGAACGAGATAGAAAAGACGGTACAACTAACGCGTCCTTACTATCTATCCATCTTTGAAGTCAGCAACGCCCAGTTCAAAAAATTTGATCCGGCGCACGATTCCGGCATCCTGTGGCGCTCGGTTCTGACCGGCGATGATCGCCCTGTGGTCAACATATCCTGGAATGCGGCTGCCCGGTTCTGCAACTGGCTAAGTGAGCAGGAGGGACTGCCTGCTGCCTACGAACTACGCAACTCAAACTACGTGCCAGTGGTGCCAATGAACAATGGTTATCGACTGCCCACCGAGGCCGAATGGGCTTACGCTGCCAGGTACGCAGACGGCCCAACGCCAACGCGGTTCCCCTGGGGCAATACCATGCCGCCAACCGGCGTTGATGCCAACTACGCAGACGTATCTGCTGCCAATATGGTTCCGTACCATCTCGAACGGTACAACGACAGTTACCGGGGACCATCACCGGTTGGCACGTTCAAACCAAACGCATTTGGCATCTTTGATCTGGCCGGCAACGTTTCTGAATGGATTCACGACTACTACTCCATTGCGCTTGAACCAAACCTGCTTACCGATCCAGCCGGACCCAAGGACGGGCAATACCATGTGGTGCGCGGTTCAAACTATACGCACGGGCGGTTTAGCGAACTACGCTGGACCTACCGTGACTATGGCTTTGAGGCAAAGCCCGAGATCGGGTTTCGGGTAGCGAGGTACCTTGAATGACGACGCGACTGAACGTGCAATTGAAGTTACCGACACTGTTGCTGCTGTTCATGTGCCAGGGTGCGCTCGCAGAACCTGCGCCCGCAGAAACGGCAACCACGGCCACGCAAACTGAAACTACAGTGCCGGGCGAAGTGGAAGCCAATACAGAGAGCACCAACACAGA
>CAYGNA010000058.1:777-2675 GCA_964351065.1 uncultured Pseudomonadales bacterium | reverse complement strand
CCGGGCAATCTGCAGGAAACTGTAATCCAGACGCTGGAGAAGTTTGTCCCCAGTGAAGAAATCGACGTGGACAAACCAGTCGACTTCCCAACCAACATCTAACGAGCCAGGACAGTCTCTTGAAAAAACAGATCCCCGTCGAATTCATCTTCCAGCTATTCTCGCTGATTATTGCCATCATTATCGTGCATGGCATTTATGTCAGCATTATCCGGCCAAACGCACGCCTGGTGCTCGAGGAACAGGCGATGCAGATTAACGCCAATCCCGACTACGTGCCCGAACGGTCTACCTATGTGGTGATCCGTGACTTCGAGCAGGAAGCCTGTTTCATCCTGATGATTTGGGCAATCTCACTCATGGGCTACAAGGCATGGCAAACAGCACGGGAACGCAAGGTCATGTTGCTGGATCTGGTTCCGATCAGCGAGGGTACGAGTATCCTGCCGGAGGACGCACGCGAGTTCTCTCGCCCCATCCAGGCACTTGCCCCCGACGAACAGGGATTCTTGTTACCGCGGGCGCTATTAACCGCACTGCACCGATTTCGCAGCACGCGCAATATCCAGGACGTTTCGAATGCAGTTCAGGCAATTTGTGAATCAGAATCCGAGCGTCTGGACTCCGAACTGTCGATGATTCGGTATATTGCCTGGGCAATTCCTTCGATCGGTTTTTTGGGCACGGTGCGCGGTATCGGCCAGGCGTTGTCGCAAGCGCACAAGGCGGTACAGGGTGATATTGCCGGCGTGACACAGAGTCTTGGCGTGGCCTTTAACTCTACGTTTGTTGCCCTGTTGATCAGCATTTTGGTCATGTTCCTGCTACACCAGTTGCAGTTGGCACAGGAACGACTGGTACTGGATGCAGAAGATTACTGTGACAACCGACTTATCCGTAACCTGCAGAACTAACAGAGAGAACTAACGCGTGTCGACGGCCATTATCGAAATTAACGACGCCGGCCTCCGGGCTTCGATTGACGACAACATCTGCCTGACCAGCCCAGGATACGCCGTGATGGACGGCAACCGACTCCTGATCGGCAGAGAGGCACAGGAAAATGCACGCCTGCTGCCACGCTGGACCAATAACCGTTTCTGGAACCAGTTGAATACTGATCCGGTACAGGGTGCAACAGACACTGTTCGCCACCACGCCGACCTTGCATTTGCCCATCTGGAACAGGTCTGGGCTGAACTTGGCGGCCAGACAGACCAGGTTGTATTTGCAGTGCCCGGGTTTTACTCGAGGCAACAGTTGGGGTTGGTCCTTGGCATGGCAAAAGAATGCGGCATGCCGGTTTCAGGCCTTGCAGATTCATCCCTTGCCTGCGTCGCCGGCCGGGAGCACAGCACAACCGTACTACACCTCGACATTTTCCTGCACCGCATCACGCTGACGGTGCTCAGGGCCGAGACATCACTGCGCCGCGTTGAAACCCTCACCGTCAGCGAAACGGGGCTGTTTACCCTGTGGGATCGGTGGGCAAATACCATTGCCAGCCAGTTTATCCAGGCGTCCCGCTACGACCCGATGCATCAGGCAGCCAGCGAACAACGCCTGTTTGATGCCCTGCCCGGCTGGATAGCGGGTCTGGGCAAGGCACGGGCACATTCATTTGAACTCGAACTTGGCGGCACCAGCTACCAGGTACCGATCTCGCAAGATCAGCTGATCACGGCCTGTAACACTGTTTACCCGCAGATTGTGCAGTTGGTTCGCGAGCGTGTGCCAGCCGGGGAGCATCTCAACCTGTTTATCTCCGATCGTTTTCGCGGCTTCCCGGGTCTCGAAGACTCGCTTTCACTGATTGCAGGGGCTGATCTCAGCTATCTGACCGAAAGTAGTGTGTTTGAGGGTATAGGCCGCCACCTGGCGCTCATTGCGGCTGGTGA
>CAYGNA010000058.1:0-767 GCA_964351065.1 uncultured Pseudomonadales bacterium | reverse complement strand
CCGGCCCGGTTTCACATACCACCAGCCTGCCCCTCAGTCGGCGCGAGACGCCAGAAGCCAGCGACACCGCCAGTCCAGGCGGCAGCAAGCGTTTGCGCTCGGCCCAACCAACCCACCTGCTGGCTGGCCATCATGCCATTGCCATAGGTACCGCCTTGCCACTTGCCGGGGTAGCCGAGGGCCATCCGGTTCTGGCAGACAACAATCCGCGCTGCACCTTTTCGCGACGTGGCCAGGAGACCTGGCTGGAAAGTGCTGGCGATGCCGGTATCGTGCTTAACCGGCAGGTCGCGCCAGATCGCACCATGCTCAAGCCAGGTGATGAAGTGATCATTGATGGCACAACTTTCACCCTGATTTCCGTCAGTTAAACATGGCAAAACGGCGCGAGTTTAACGTCTTCAGCCTGTCGTTCCTCGACATCATGTCCTGTGGCTTTGGTGCCGTTATCCTCATTTTTATCCTCATCCAGCATTCCACTGAGGCTACCTCCCAGGCCGTGAATGTCGAATTGATGGCTGAGGTCAAAAAGCTTGAGGAAGAGGTGCTGGAAGGTACCGAGCGGCTGGTACAGATAAAGAACACGCTTGCCCAAACAGATGACGATATTGTGACGACCGAGGGTCGCGCAGCGATCGCGGTCGAGCAGATTCGTGAACTGGAGTCCCGGATTGCAGCGTTGGCCAATGCCGGCGCGAGTCAGAATGACACGATTGAAGAGCTGAAACAGGAACTGCAGAGACTGGAACGAGAGGCCGCGTCAATGG
>CAYGNA010000057.1:0-15083 GCA_964351065.1 uncultured Pseudomonadales bacterium | reverse complement strand
ACCCTGGGTGCGTGTGACAGAAGCAGCATTGATGGCTACATCAACAATTCATGTCCATTGCTGTTCTACCAGTCGGAACAACCCCAGGTTGGGGTTTCAAAGCCGGTACTCTACGACGGCAGCCCAAACACCTACCCACTATCTTCAACCGCCGCCTCAAGTCTACCGCTTTACTCAAGGTGGTATCAGCCAGATGGCGGTAACAGATACTGGTGGAACGGGACGGACTGGGAGTCAGGTTCGCTCTACGGCAACTCGGCAAACCAGTCGGAACCCACGCCTTCGCCACGACGGTCGGATTCTTATTCCGAGATTTATGGCGCGATTCAATGTACTGACCAGAGTTCTTTCCTGGAGAGTCGTCAGGACGGCACTGCCTCGTTCTCGTCCAATTTTAGTCTCGGGCCTGGCGAGTTGCATTTCAAGAGCCTGCGTAGTCTCTCCGATATTCTCGGCAACAAGACCTGTGATGTGCTCAATGAAGGCATCATCTCGTCGGTCAGCGGACGGGGTTTGGTTGACGTCGACAACTTTGAAAACCATGGTGTGGTTGAAGTGTTGAGCCCAACCCAGAATCGTCCAATGCCGATTTGCCTCGTGCCCCGTCTGGGCGACGGCAGTTGCCCAACCAGCGCGCCCCAGGGGCTGTTCGGCTTCACGCTGAACACCATTGTGCGCCAGACGGGCGATTGGGTTATCAAGAGTCGGGTTGATGGCAACGGCGACTATATGCCGGCCAACCTCATCATGTTTAACAATCATTATGGCGATTTTGCAACCTACGGCTCGCTTGTTAGCGGCAGTGTGACCTTCGAGGGACAAAACTCGAATTTCCTGTTCAAAATGGACAGGGATGATGCAGACCCGGCTCCATTTGAGCAGTTTCTGTCAGGGATCAGCCAAACCGCGACATTGCGGATTATTGATCGTACCTTCACGCCCCTCGCCAATGAGGGTGTTGTTTTTCTATCTGGAACGGTTGACGTTGGCGCTGGTGGCTTTTTTGATGGCACGCTCACGATCTCGGCTGATGGTCGCGTTACGGGTCAGGGCCGGGTCGCCAACGTGGTTTCCCAGTATGCGTACTCGTACCCTGATGTCACAACTGACGAAGGTGTACTCACCATCGATAGTCTGAGTCGGGCCGAGGTGATTGCTACAGGTGCCGGCCGAATTGAAATTGGTACTGGTCGTCCTGCCGCGGTCAGGGTTGTTGAGAACGGTTCCGTACACTTTGGTCAGGATTTTTTGGCCAGTTATGGCACCCTCGATTTTGGGCTACGCCTCGAGAGTTACAAGCTCGATAAGCTGCCTTCAAACAGCGCGTCGCTGATTTCGGTGACCGAGGCGACCGGCCCGGTGACAGACTTTATATCTTCTATCCAGGAGGTTTCGGTCTCTATTGACGGCGCCTTCCGGGACGACCTGGGCTGGCACATCAGTCTGCCAAGGCTGGGTTCAATGTATTTTGGCAGCCTTCGCATTGGTGCAACCCAGCCGTTGAGATTGCTGGCTGGTGAAGAGAACGTTGCCACAATAGTAGAGGCCAACAATATCTCACTGTACGAGAGTTCGTCGGTTTACCTGGAAAGCGGGTTCCATGACGTTGAGCAGAGTGATGGTTCGTTTGCAGAAATTGTTGCTGAAGCGCGGCTTTATCTCAATTCCCTGACGATTGAACGTTATTCCAGCGCCAGGGGCACGGGCCTGTTTTCCGGCCCAATGACGGGCGGAATGGGGGAAATTCGCATCGGTTCAGGCACGCTCTCCGCGGAGACCTATCGTCTGCGGCTTGACCGACTTGACGTTTTTGCGATTGAGGACACAGATCCTTATGGATATGGCGACCCCTATCGCCGTTTCTCGGCATTCAACGGTGGTGTGTTGTCTGCTCGTGACACACACTTTACCGGCGTGGACGGCGCCACAAGTCTGGCATCAACGGTTGAACTCACAGGTTCGGGTTCGTTTTCTGAGCTCGATTTCACCAACGAAGGTTGGTTGTTGTTCGGCCAATCCTGTCTGGCACGGTCCGGCGTCGCTGATGGTCCTGCTTTTGTACCGGTTGATGGATGCACGGCGGTTGCCGATAACACGGCGGCAACCCTTGTTGGCATCACGAGTTCGGATCTGGTGCGATTTGACAACGGCAATGTATTACTCGCTGACACGCTCATCAATAACGTCAAGCTGGACCTGGGCTCTGGTTTGTCCCAGACAGGCCGCATAGAAATAGGGCATCAGGCCCAGGTGCACATGGCCGGTGCAGCCATGAATGGTGGAGCGCTGGTGGTGGGCGATGATGGCGCATCTGGCGGCATCCTGAAGGGTAATGGTGATCTGATTGATACAGATCTCTCAATTGTCGCAACCGCCTCTTTGATGGCTGATGAAGGGCCACTTGAAATTGATCTTGGTGAGCGCTCGTTAGTGAACAGTGGGACCCTGGGCGCTAACGAGACCGGTCAGTTGCTGTTACACGCGGACAGTCTTACGGGAGATGGCAGGCTGCTTGTTCACGGTTATGCTGAGCTTGATCTGCGGGACGGTGCCAATACGGGTAACGACATCGCTGTTGGCGATTTGGGTAAACTGTTGATCAACGGCGAAGCTCGACTGCTGGGCAGTTCTGTTCATGTCGCAGGTCGGCTCTCTGCTGACGCCTTGCGAATGTCGAACGTTACCCTGACGGGCGACGGTGAGGTCATTGGCGATGTGATTCTTGGTAGACAGTCTGTCTTACAGATGGACTCGACTGGCATGACCTTCAATGATGATCTCTCGATTGCCGGCGACTCGGCGCTGCAGATAGAGGCTACCCAACTGGCAACTTCCCACCTGAAGGTAAGGGGAAACCTGACGATGGCTGGCACAGTGGTTGTTGATACCCAAACCGTGGAGCCTGCTTCCTACAACAACATGATTTCCCTTGGGTTTATCAGTGTTGGCGGTCATTCAACATTGACCCCCCGACGGGTAATCGCGAGGACGCCCTCGGGTGATGTGCTGCTTACACCTGCCGGCCAGGTCTACAACGGAATCTGTGCGGGACTGCTCGATACGACAGGGAATAGTGATGGCGACTTGCTGAGCAATAGTGTTGAGAAACAGCTTGGTACAGACCCGTGTCGTGCAGACACGGATGACGATGGCGCAAATGATGGCGCTGACAATTGTCCCAATGTCAGTAATGCCAACCAGTCTGATATAGATGCTGACGGTATCGGTGATCTGTGTGATACCAATGCGGATGGCGACTCGCTGTCAAATGTATCTGATCCCTATCCTTTTGCGGCAGCGTTACCTCGCGTGCCGACAGATTCCAACGGGGATGGGTCGCTGGACACGATTGCGGATATCGATGGCGATGATATCGCTGACGACCTGGATGTTGACCGGGATGGCGATGGCCTGTCCGATCTGGTTGAGGGTTTGATCAGAACAGATCGAAATCGTCCTGATCTGGAAGATTTGAGTTTTACAACCTATTCCCACGGGACAGTATCTGGCGCCTACACGTTGCTTGGACAATCGGGCGGCGTGCTTGCAAGCCCGGGGTACGAGATCGCACCAGAGCGGCATATGACCCTGGTGCTTGCTGGTGACGGTTCTGGCACCAAATCGAATATTGACGGCAGTGAACCACTTACCTGGGCCGTATCGGATGATCAGTTTGGCGCATTGCAGGCGACGTTTGCTTCGCCTGTTACCAGCTTTCGAAAGATCCCGTTCCGCGAACTGGGGGAAATTGGTCTCCTGCCACAGTACCTTGTTGATGTGTTGACCGGCGCTGGTGGTCTGCCGCCCGAAGTGGCGATGGGTATTGATGTCAAGGAGACCAGCACAACATGGTACCGATTGGCTGAGGGTGATTCGCGTGATGAGGTTGTCGTCGAAACGATTGCGACGGTCACCATGAATGATCCGCTCTGGACGACGACCTTGGCACCAGCTTTGGGATTGCCCGCTAATTTTACGGGTCAAGCGCGGTTTGTCTCCCGGCAGATTGTGCTGCGTCATACCAGCCTGCAGGAGTTTGCTGTCGAACCGTTTACTATTGATGTCGGTTCCAAGTGGGTCTTGCCAGTCGTGCAGCAAAACGGCCCGATGGAATCGGCGATTTTTGAGGTGACGGGACCTGCCTCAGCCACGCTGGGCTTTATTGATGCTGTAAACGCTGTGACAAGAACGGACGCGGTCTCCTGGACGCTCGCGGGTCAGCACCTTGAGATTACCGCCGCCGATAATAGCTATGTTTACCGGCTTGGTATCCTCGACGCCAACGGCCCCGGCATGGCGCTGTTGCTGGTGGCAACGCTGGATCCGGCGGGTACCGCAGTTCAGCGTGTTGCGGTTGCGGGTGGTGTCCGCTATGACGACACAACCGTGCTGGAAGATACCGACTTTGGTCGCTATCTGGTGCCATCGAGCACACTCATGTCGCCTGATGCCAGAGGGCCTGATGGGTTACGGCTGGACCATGTTGCCGGCTACCGCCTGCTGGGTGCCGCTGCGGATGGCGCAGGCGCAGCTCAGCTGGCTCTGGGTGGCAAGGTCGATCCGACAAAGCCGACACCGCCTGTGATATCCCGCTACCCGGTTTACTGGTCATCTGCGCCTGGTTTACTTCAAATTGACGGCAGGCAAGGACCGGATGGCGCGTTTGATGACTGCGACGTGGCGATTGATGGTTGCGACAGTTTCTACACGCTTTACTGGCGACTTCTCGCCAGAACCGACTCGGGTCGTCTCTATGTTCTCCTGGTGGACAGCAACGTACCAGGCAGCCGGGTTGCGTTCTTTGAACCCTCCCGTGTTCCGGATGACATAGATGCAGATGGCGTACTCAATGTTAGTGACGTTGACGATGATGGTGACGGTATTAGCGACGTCGACGATCTTTGTCCGTTACTGGCAAGCACAGACAACACCGACACCGACGGCGATGGTGTCCCCGATGTTTGTGACGCTGATGATGACAATGATGCAGTTGCCGATTCACGTGACGAGTTCCCGTTGCTTGCTTCAGCCTTCGCAAACGCTCAAGACGCGGACCTGGACGGTTTTGATGATGGCGTTGATAACTGTCCTGCGATACCGAATGCAGATCAGCTCAATTTTGATGGTGATGCCATGGGGGACGTGTGTGACGACGACGATGACAACGATGGTACAGTCGATGTCATTGATGCCTTCCCGTTTGATCCTGCAGAGTCATCGGACACCGATGGAGATGGCATTGGCAATAACGCTGACCCTGATGACGATAACGACGGCGTCGATGATGCCAATGATGCCTTCCCGCTCGATGCGACCGAGACATTGAACACCGACGGTGATGCGTTCGGTAACAATGCTGACGACGATGATGACAACGACGGCGTGCTGGATGTCGATGATGCTTTCCCGCTGGATCCGACCCGGTCCTCGGTAGCGCCATCCAGTCGGCTGAAAAACCTGGCGACACGCGGTTTTATTGGCACAGGCGATAACGTGCTGATTGGTGGTTTGATTATTACCGGCACCGAGCCGAAGACGGTAGTGATCCGGGCCCGCGGTCCCGCACTGGCTGATGCTGGCGTCACAGGCGCGTTGCTTGATCCTGAAATGGCGCTCTTCTCGGGTGCAACGGTCATCGACAGTAATGACGACTGGGAAACCCATTCGGGTGTTAGCCTGATTCCGGAAGACTTGAAGCCCACGGCGTATCCCAGCGAGGCGGTAATCGCAACGACGCTTGCGCCGGGTGCCTACACCGCCATTGTTGGTGGCAAGGGCGGATTAACCGGGATAGGTCTGATTGAAATCTTTGAGGTAGATGATACCGGCGCCACCCGACTGCAAAACATTGCCACCCGTGGTTTTGTCGACACGGGAGACGGGGTGATGATTGGAGGTCTGGTGATTGCCGGTACCGAACCCAAGAAGGTGGTGATTCGCGCCAAGGGCCCAAGCCTGGCGGATCAGGGGGTGCCAGGGACACTCGCGAATCCAAGGCTTACCATTTTCTCCGGCGCCAGCGTGATCAAGAGCAACGATAACTGGGACAGTGAAGACAACACCGACAAGGAGAAGATTCCTGTTGACCTGCGCCCCACCAACAGCTTTGAGGCGACGGTATACCTGGAACTGCCTCCCGGGCCCTACACCGCCATTGTCGACGGTGCAGATGGTGGCACCGGCGTTGGCATTGTCGAGGTGTTTGAGGTTATTGAGTAGGGGCTCATGAACTCCTTACTATCCCGGGTTCGGGTCGGGGTGACAATTGTAAAGTAACTGTCACTCCGCCTCGCCTGTGCGATAATGGGGCGAATTCCTCCCCATACCATTAGGGCTGTTTTATGTTTAAGAAGTTTTTTACCGCGTCGTTGCTCCTCGCCCTTGCCACAACCGCGTCCGCTGATGCGATTAACCTATCGACCTGGAACGAACTGACGCTGGATTTCCCAGGCGGTCAAAACGCCGGTGATTGGGTGCTGGCACCAGACAATGAGTCTGTAATCCAGATTGTTAACGCCGACCCGTCTTTTTATCTGAATGGCTTGAATCAGACAACATTCAGGATGGACGGCACCTGGCAGGTGCTTACAGGTGGTGACGATGACTATATGGGGTTTGTGTTCGGATATCAGAACTCCAGCAACTTTTACCTGTTTGACTGGAAGAAGAACGGTCAGAGTTATGAGGGCACTTACGCCAATGAAGGCATGACCGTCAAAAAAATGCAGGGTACTACGGGTAATGGCCTGACCGATCTTTCCCTGGCCGAGTTCTGGGAAAATGGCAGTGACTATGGCGACATGAGTATTCTTGCAACCAACCATAGTACAACCAAGGGTTGGGTCAGCAACAAACTGTACGACTTCCATCTCGACTTTAACCAGACCGCAGGTGAGTTCAATATTATCGTGAAAGACGGCAGCACCACGCTGTGGGACGTAACGGTTGCAGACAACACGTTTACCGCCGGACAATTCGGTTTCTACAACTACTCTCAGGAACGGGTTCGCTACGCCGGGTTTACCCAGACAGGAGGCGTCATAGTGCCGGTGCCGGCACCTGCCTCGATCCTGGTGCTGGCAATAGGCCTGCTGTTTCTGAGGCGTCGGGCCTAGTCGACGCTGGAGGGGCTATACCATATGGCAGAGGTGTACGCCCTCTCCTGGGTCGTTAGCGGGATGTGCGCTGGTACATCTTTGATGTTGTACCTGACAATGTCGTACAGCGTCCAGCGCGGTGTTGGAATCTGCAGGACTCGCACGTAATAGAATGCTTGTTCGGTCGGATCAAAATCGGGATCTTCCCACACCTCTATCATCTGCGGTGAGCCAATGGTGTTGGTGTAGGTTGCAGTGCTGAGATCAACAGTATTGCCCACACTGGGGAGCGCGCCAGTCTCGTCGGGTTGTCTGTTATCAGACCAGGCAACATCGTAGACTTTTTCTTTCAATTCCCCGCTCTTTGTCCTCCACCCTTTTACTATCTGTATGCGGTCGAGGTTTGCGCCAAGTGGGTCCATGCTGGCCGCAACGAGAAACACTGGCGCCTGCCCCATTGGGGCTGCAGGCAGACTTCCTCCCATGGGTATGCCTTTAGCGTAGCCAATAGTCGCAAAGTCATTGGACTTTTTATCCACGGGATTGAAATCAAAACCGCCGAATAAGCGCACGGTCATTCGAGGGCCGGTGGTGGCATAAGTTTCCTTACGCAACAGAGCGTCAAAAATCGCCTCCCTGGTATTGGCTGTTGCCCACACGCCAGCATAACCGGCTGCGTTCATCTGCCAGTTGAGCGCCGCTTGTGGATTAAACATGCGAGTAGCGGAAGGTTCTGCGGATTTCATTTTCCCCCAGAAATTGTCATCGTCTGGTGCGGCGAGGCCCGTGTGTGCATCCGTGCTACCGATCATACCGAACTGGAACGGATTGATACCAAGTGTCGCTTGCAGGTCGAGTCCGAGCTTAAGAGCTGAGCGCGCATACTCGTATGGCAACTGCTGTTTGCGCACGGGTGCATCTACTGCGGCGCGTCCGCGCCAGCTATCCCAGGTTTCATAGTCAGCAAAAGCATCATCGGGTGAGAGAAATGGATGTGTCTCGCTGTCTCCTTTGATTTGGGTCACTTCGACCACAGGCTCGAATCGGGCGCGCGTTTGTGCGTACTTCTCGGACAGAGGGAAGCCAAACGAATCAGTCAATGCGAACATGGCACCAGAAGTCAGGTTGCTATTGTGAGGTATTGCGATCACGCGTCCGCCGGTGTTGTATTCGTAGCGATCAAGGAAATTCCAGAGTTCTTCCTCCTGGGCACTGTCATACGAAGTAAATGGCAACACCTGGTTTGCCTTTTGTTGATCGTCTGCGAACATGACAACCCTGTGCTCTGAACTACCGTCTTCCTGACTTGGTGTCCACTCATAGCCAATAAAGGCGGTGAATCTGCCTGGCTCGTTGTATCGATCGGCGGCATCAGTTACGCGCTGCCAGATCGTTTTCTGGAAGCCAGCATGCCGCACTGAAATCTGCCAGGATCGATGCGCCGGTAAAAGAGCACCTTCTCCCAGTGCCTTTTTATCAATCTGCCCCTGTTCCAATACAGTTCGTGCTGCCAGCCACATCTTGCCCAGAGCTGATGATCGAAAGTCCGGGTCTGTATCAAATTTTTCGCGCGCGAGCGCGGCACCGAGGTTGTTCGCATGGTCGGCGATCACAATAAAATCCAGTGGACGACTCAATTGTGCCGTTTGCCCACTTGATGTCTGAACACGCTCACCTCTGGCGAACCGATAGGCTGCATCGGGTTCCAGTCTGGAGCCGCCGCTGAAGGCGTCCCCGGACAGCGCCGTGTGCACATGAGTATCGCCCCAGTATACGGTTGTTGGGGTGGGTTCGCTTGCATGCGTGGCCTGTGTTAACAAGATGCCAAAAGTTAGCAATGCCCGCCCCGAGTGCTGTTTGGCGGACATGATGATTTTCCTGATCATGAATAACTCCAGCGTAAAGGTAGTTCTTTCAGCAACCCGCTGTCAGCGTCCAGTAGAGGCGTTGCTTGAAGTGCTGCTGCTACTTCTGTAAACAATGCACAGTACCAAATTCCCCATCATTGTTCAGGTGTCATGCCCACTGATCTTGCCGAGTTGAATCTCCTGACCAATCAGGTCTCTGCCAAACCAAAGCAGATGACCACAATTCCAGCACTCCAGGACCGTGGCGCGTCGATTGAGGAAATCCCAGTTCAGGAAAGTCAGGAACGAAGTATTTAGCATCCTTCGAGACCTTGAAAAGTAAAGATCGCCACAATGTGGACACTCAATTCGTTTACCTGCAGATTGGAAAATTGCACGGTTACTGCGCATCTTCGCGGCCCTCGTTAGTCGAAACGCTCAACCTATCTCAACACCCAGGAGATTGGCAACAGAGAAGGGTGTCGATGGGCATCGTTGAATTTCTAACCACTGGTTGCCCATTAGAGTGACCGGGAACTGATATATTTTTGACTGTGGTCAGTGCGTCATCTTTCTTTTAGGTGCATATTCACTCCTTGAAAATGATCAAGTTGTTCTTCAGCGCGTGGGGTACTTGATGCCACTCCAATGATTTTGATAGCACTGTTCGAGTTCTTGAAAAAGATGATGTTGCAAATCTTGATCAACGCTCAATCGGAAGCCTTTGGTGACAACCGCCGGCATTTTAGCGACGAAAATCGAGGAATCGAAAATGATGTTTGACTGGTCTCCCTTGTACGATGTTGGCGTTGAAATTGTCGATGAGCAACACCACAAACTGTTTGAAATGATTAATGAGCTGGCCAAAGACCTGGAGCGTGGCTCTGCGGGAACAGACAGGTTGGAGTCTGCGCTCGACAGTTTGCTGGAATATGCCTACCAGCATTTTGTCGATGAGGAAAAGGAAATGGCGCGCTATCGTGTGGACCAGAGACATCAGTCGTTTCAGCGCATGGAGCACCATTCATTCATTTTTGACGCGAAAAAGATGCGATCAGCCTGGGACGACATTGACATAAACGACAAGTTCGAAAAGCTGCTGCACTTTGTCACGGCCTGGCTGGTTTACCACACGCTGAGGACGGATCAGCATTTGGGTATACAAATTGCCGCGATTAAAAGAGGTGAATCACCCGAAGCTGCTTATGAACTGTTAAAAACGCATCAGCTTGATCCAAAGATATACCAGAAGGTGGTTGATGCCCTGGTGAGTCTTTGGTCTGAGGCATTGGAGCGTGTCGGTGAACTCGAGCAACAGCTGAAAAGCGTTCACGGAGAAGAGTGAAGCTGGTGTTGGCAGGTTGCTGGAGGCGCAGGGTATCAACGTTTGTAATCCCGATTAACATTCTCAGGTTTTTCGATAAAAAGGCGCCCGGGCTTTGACGGGGTCGAGTAGTGACCAGTCTCCTGTCTCCAGATTGTGACCTTCCGGGAATGGTGGGCGAGCGGGATAGCCAACCGAAACAAGTACCCGGTCATCCTCGTAATAGCTCGGTGCAACGGCACTGACCAGCGCGCCAGCAAGGTCGGGTCGCTCCCGTTGCAATTTGTTCAGCGTTTCAAGCCTCTCGGCTTCGCCAAGATCCGTGAAAGTGCCACCACCCATTTCATTGAGCAGCATCAGTGTTGCGGTGATGGCGTCAAGCATCCGTGTTGCCCGATCCAGGATAGCCTTGAAGATCCCAGGATCGTCAGCGCCGGGGAGGGCATGTTCAGTTGACGGGGGAATCATGGTACCCGCAACTGCCTGCAGGGTTTGCTGCTGGTCTTGCGTAAACGGATTATCAGTTGCAATAGTCATGGTGATACCCTAATCGAAGAGGTTGGCGAGGCGCTTTTTCATGTTATCGGCAACATAGAGTGCCAGAGCCTGGATGGTGCGAGTTGGATTCACGCCGGCGCTCGTGACAAAAATGCTGCCGTCGACAATAAACAGGTTTTTTACGTCATGGCTGCGGCCCCACTCGTTAACCACTGATCTTGACGGATCGGTGCCCATGCGCGCCGTCCCCATCAGGTGCCAGCCACCAAACGCAATTGGCGCGCTGGTCGTGACCTCAATAGCGCCGGCCGCTTTCATAATCTCGGTACCACGGGCCATGCCATGTTCCAGCATCCTCTGGGTGTTCTCACTGATCGTGTAATCAATCTTTGGCGCAGGTATGCCGTGCGAGTCTGTGAGTGTTGAATCAAGCGTGACGGTATTGTGCTCTTCTGGCAGATCCTCGCAAATGGCGACCATGCCGGTAGTGCGATCAATCTGCTTGCGAACTGCATCATGATGTCCGGGACCAAACGGGATTCGCCCCATCATCATGCCGTTTAACGCAGCGGAGACGGGGCCACGGCCGCGCGAGATTTCGTAGGTATAGCCGCGCACGAACCCGCGTGAGGTATCTGTTTCGTAAAACTCCTGGCTCCAGATACAGTTGCCCGGACCGCGAGCGCCATCCAGCGGCTCGTCGAACAGACCCTGGATTGAAGCGTAGGGGTGGAACATCAGGTTTTTGCCAACAAGACCGCTGGAATTGGCAAGCCCATTGGGAAACAGGCTCGATGTCGAGTTGAGCAGAATGCGCGGCGTACCAACGCCGTTACAGGCCATCACAACGACCTCAGCTTTCTGGTGAACCTCTTTACCTTCAGCGTCATAGTAGATAACGCCAGATGCCATGCCGTCGCTGTTAACGGTAATTTCGCGCACGCGGCAGCGTGTTCTAACCTCAACGCCAGCACGAATCGCGTGCGGCCAGTAGGTGATGTCGGTGCTGGCTTTTGCACCCTGGGCGCAGCCACTCATGCAGGCCCCAAGGTTGATACATTTGTCGCGCCCGTCCCAGGGTTCGCTGGCAATGGCACTGTCGGATGGCCACCAGTGCCAGCCGAGTTTGTTAAACCCCTTTGCCAGTGTTGACCCGGACTTGCCGAGCGGCAGTGGCCCCATGGGTGACTTCTTGGGTGGATAGGCGGGATCACCTGCAAGCCCCGATACGCCCATGATCTGATCGTTTTCATCGTAGTAAGGCGCAAGGGTGTCGTAGTCGATAGGCCAGTCATCAGCGATACCGTCGAGCGATTTCACGCGGAAGTCACTGGGATGAAAGCGCGGGAAGTGGCCGGCGTACAGAACAGTGCCGCCGCCCACGCCGTTGAAGTTGGCAACTGAAATAGGGGAGTTGTCCTCATTGACCGGGTAGTCCACATCGAGCTTGCGTCGATTGGGGTTGATGGCATAGTCACCCCAGGCGCGGGATTCCCAGTTGCGGCCCGTGCTGGGATAGTTAAGCGGATTAACCCAGTCGCCCTGCTCCAGGCAGACAATGCGCATCCGTGTTTCAGCGAGGCTCCATGCGATAGCGGCGCCTGACGCGCCAGCACCCACAATCAGGATATCAACCGTTTCATCACTCACTGCTTGCTCCCATCTTTGACGTTATGGGCTCAAGCATAATCGCAGTGGTGTCCGTTGCGCCAGTTTGAGCTGTGTTATTTGGTTGCCAGCACGGGCAGTTGGGTTCGATCGACCAGTTTGCGCAGCACAAAACTGGTGTGAACGCCGGTGACACCCTCAAGGCGGGTCAAGTGACCCAGCAGAAATCTCTCGTAGTGATGCATGTCACTGACGATGACCTTTAGCAGAAAGTCGGCGTCCTGTCCGGTGACAATTGAACACTCGAGTACCTCGGGCAGTTTGGCAATTTCCGTTTCGAACTTCTCAAAGCGGTCGGGCGTATGGCGATCCATGGAGATACCGACGTAGGCCATCAGGTTGAGGCCCAGTTTGTCAGCATTCAACAGCGTAACGTGGCGGTCGATAATGCCGCTTTCTTCCAGGCGCTTGACGCGCCGCAGGCAAGGCGTTGGCGAGAGGCCCACCTTGTCTGCAAGTTCCAGGTTGCTGATGCGCGCGTTCTGCTGCAACACCTCGAGTATGCGTTTGTCTATACGGTCCAGTTCTGACATTGCGTGCTACTCCATAGGCTACGCGGTGTTTGATTGCACTGCGGCCTGCTTCTCGAGTTGCACGTGGGAGATGGCCATGTGCAGTGTGGTCAGCTGATCCAGGGCGATGAGTTCCTGGCCTTGTGCCATCGCTCTGTAAAACGCCGTCATCTGTTCGGCCAGATTGGTCATGCCTGTACCGCCTGCATACCGTGCTGTCCATTTTGCGATGCGGGTGAGACTGTCGAGATCACCAATGGCGCGAGCCGTTTCGATTTCTTTCAGCTGATGCTCGAGTTGCGATACAAACAGTTCTACGGGGTCGTTTGTTTCAACCTGCATACCCGGCAGGGGTTCTTCACCCAGTGTACGCTTGGCGCTCTTGGCGTGTTGAAATTCCTCGGCCAGTTGCACGGCCTTTTGTTCTGCTGCGGTGACAGTCAGGCTGCTTGAACCGGATTTGCTGGTTGAATGCCTGGCTTCCTGCATGTCAAGAACCAGGTTGAGCCGCGTCCCCATTCCAAATCGGCTGGACAGATCTATTTTGCCACCCATTTTTTCTGCTATCTGCTCAGCGATCGAAAACCGCATCCCCATTCGGGTAGTCGTATCACGAATCTCGCTCACTTCCGCTTCACCAAGCAGTGCCGCCTCGTTGATCAACACTATTTCAAGTTGCCCAACCGGGTTTACCGTATAAGCGGCTGTGATGAGAATATGGGCTGCGTCGTCAAAGCTGACAGCCTGTTGCACCAATATCCCAAGCAATCGTCGCAAGGCGTCTTCGTTACAGGCCACTCCTGGCAGCACTGACGTGGGCCGGTAACGAATGGTACTGATCGAGTGAACCGACCTGGCATCGTTGATCAGCCCCAACAACATCGCATCAAGATCGAAGCCGTTATTGGTGGTGCGTTCGATCTGGGCAAGTGCCACCAGATCTCCAACCAGATCGATGGCCCGTCGATCTGATGCATCCAGAGATTCAAGCAGGCTTTTATCATGGCTCTGATTGTCAGTGGCAGCCATTGGTGCTTCGGCAGGTGGGCTCGGCGGTTCGGGTATGGAACGACCCGGGTTTGAGATGGCTGCCGCCTGTTGCAGGGGAGGCAGTTCAGTGGTGTCGTCTGCACTGGTTCTCCTTGTGCCACGACGCGACAGCATGAAAAGTGCACCGGCTATCAATACAATCACCGCCACCAGAATGCCAGGCAAGAGCAGGTTGACGGGCGCTTTTTCGTTTGCTGGCGCCATATCTTCAGGTGCCATGTCCTCAGGTGCCATGTCCTCAGGTGCTATATTCCCTCTTGCTATGGCTTCAGTTGCTATGTCTTCAGGTGCAATTTCCTCAGCTGTAATGCCTGACGATTCAGTCGCTGCAGTCACCACAGGCTCGACTGGAACATCAGCCGCATTTGCTAAAGGCTCGCCCACAGGTTGTTTGTCCTGCTCTGTTTGCGGGTAGCCCAAGCTCAGAGGTTGCGTGTCAGCCGTGATCGGCACGACAGGAACGAAACTATTTTCAACCGTCCTGTCGACTGCGACATCAACAGTTTGTGTGACCTGTGGTTCGGATTCGATAATGGGTGCTGTTGCCACCGAGGCTGGTACTTCCACGTCGACAGGTGGTTTTGACCGGATGATTACGTCAGCCATTTGTTCAACCGCCAGGTTGTACCCCAGCGAGTTTTCGATGGCGGCTTGTACCTCAGGGCTGACCTCGCCGGTTGTAGATACAAAGGTGAGGCTGACCTCACGCGTCTCCCTGGGCATAGTCTGGAACGTAAACCCAAGAGCGGCCAACTGGCGCACCCGCCGTGCCGGGCTTTCTGTACCAACGTAGACGCCCGCAGACACCCTGCCGCCAAATTCGCCGGTGCGAATGTAAACGACATCTTCTATGCCGCTGCGTTGCAACTCAGTCAGTAGTGCGCGGGCGAGTTGGGGGCCTGTTCGGTCTGAGACAACAATATAGTCAATGGGCTGGCGAGACAGCCTCGACTCTGTTGTGGAGGGCATGCCAAGCTGTGCTCTGACAAGTTCTGCATCAGCCGGTGTTCGAAAAGGGCCGATGAGTGTTGCAGACAGCAGGTTCTGGGCATAGGCCACTGAAAAGAGGCACAGCAGCGCTGTTTGC
>CAYGNA010000056.1:0-15127 GCA_964351065.1 uncultured Pseudomonadales bacterium | reverse complement strand
GTCTCGTGATAATGCTTGCGTTGTTCACGAAGCGTTTCAATCATCTTGTCGATGTCCGCGTCGGTTACCTCAGCAACCGGTTTTTCGACTGAAATAGATTCGAAACCAGCGACTGTTACTTCTGGGAAGACTTCAAAAATCGCAGTGAATTCAAGGTCCTGCCCTGATTCAATCTTGATATCCTCGATGCGTGGCATACCCGCGGGTGATACCTCTTTTTCCCTGATGGCCTCGGCAAAAGAAGTCTGCATAAGCTCACTGCCAACTTCCTGGCGAATACCCTCACCAAAGCGTCGACGTACTTCGCGGAGCGGCACCTTACCGGGCCTGAAACCCTTGATTCGAACCTGGCCTGCCGTCTGCTTCAGCTTGGCTTCTACCTGGCTGTCGAGCTGCTCTGCGGGCACAGTAATACGCAAACGGCGCTCCAGCCCACTTGTGGTTTCTAGGGTTGCTTCCATCAATCACTTTCTCTGCTAATGGTTAATGTGGTGCGAAAGGAGAGACTCGAACTCTCACACCTTGCGGTACTGGAACCTAAATCCAGCGCGTCTACCAATTCCGCCACTTTCGCATATCTGTTTTTACCCGCCACCAGCGTCATCGGGTCATTAACTTCCAAATCAATGACTTACGGATACAGGAGCAGTGCCACCAAAGGGCGCGCATTATAGAGAAAAGCCAGACAACCGTCCAGCGAGAAGCAATAGAAAGAGATAAGAAGAATTGACTGGAGATTGATTGGAAATTGATTGGAGAAAGACGCCATTGCGATCAGTCATACAGACCTGGACCCATCGATAGGCACTTGATTAAATTGGGGTGGACGAGCGGGTTTGAACCGCCGACCGCTGGAATCACAATCCAGAGCTCTACCAACTGAGCTACGCCCACCATTTTATTTACTGGCACGCCCGGCAGGAATCGAACCTGCAACCCTCGGCTTAGAAGGCCGATGCTCTATCCGATTGAGCTACGGGCGCAGACACTTCCTTTCCAGCGAAACTTTTCCACCGAAAACAATCCCAGCGAAAATTGGTCGGGGTAGAGAGATTCGAACTCCCGACATCCTGCTCCCAAAGCAGGCGCGCTACCAGACTGCCCTATACCCCGAAATTTGCCGTTGCCGGCGGCACCAAAAGCACCAGATAATAACTTCTGCCTATAACTTCTGGTTAGTGCCTGTTTACTGTCAATCTAACGTCTAAACAGTATCTAACAAGGGCGTCAAAAGGCACTGCCCTACTGAAGGGGCGCATTCTACTTAACACAGCCCTGACCCGTCAAACGGGAATTGTCTATTTTCAATGGCTTAAACAGTCCCGCACTTTGATCCGGTACTTTAGCCCCTGACAGGAACCAGTACATGGCCACGCTTTTCATCTCTGATCTTCACCTGCTACCGGCAAGGGACGACCTTACCCAGGGTTTCCTGCGCTTCCTTGTGGAACAGGCGAGTAGCGCCGAAAGCCTGTATATTCTTGGGGACTTTTTTGAAGTCTGGCTTGGTGACGACCACAAATCAGAATTCAATGACCGGATAATCGAGGCGCTTGCCAAAGTCACCGTGCCGAAATACCTCATGCACGGCAATCGCGACTTCCTGCTGGGTGATTCGTTCAGCGCTGCAGTAGGTGCCACCCTGCTCCCCGACCCCACTGTGATAAGTCTGTATGGCGAAAGGGTACTGCTAATGCATGGCGACAGCCTCTGTACCCTTGACGAGCAATATATGCAGATTCGCGCGCTGCTACGCAGCGAGGCTTTTCAACAGGACTTCCTCACAAAATCAATTGATGAACGGGAGGCGTTCGCCAGAGGTGCACGGGAGCAGAGCCAGGCACACACCAGGGAGACCGCGAGCGACATCATGGATGTTACGCCAGAAGAGGTACCGAGAGTGATGGCAGCGCATAGTGTTCATCGGTTGATTCATGGCCACACCCATAGACCCGCTGTACACAAACTCGAGGTAGAAGGCGCACCGGCCGAACGCATTGTGCTTGGCGATTGGGACAAACTTGGCTGGTGTTTGTCAGTCGACCAGGATGGTTATGAACTGGCGTCTTTTACCCTGTAATTGGTGCAGTCGACCATCGACGAGGTGTCAGAGCATGTTGGCGGGTTGTGGTGCGGATGCAGTTACAGGTACCCCACTGTGAAATCGAAACTCGGTGTCTGGTGTCTCGATCAAATCACGGTCCAGCGCCAAGAAGTGCGCAACCCTGTCTGAAATATCAGTATCACCAGCTAACTGTTGGGCAAGCTTCAAATACACCTGGAAGTGCCGCGCCTCGGATTCCAGCAGAGAACCGTAAAAAGCTCCCAATTCAGCATCAAGCACCGCCTGCATCGCCGCAAACCGCTCGCAACTGCGGGCTTCAACTATTGCGCTGACCACAAGAATGTCCACCAGCCGCGCAGGCTCATGCGTGCGAACCGATTGCCGCAAACCGGCGGCGTACCTTGCAGGACTAATCTGGATATACTCAATGCCACGCCTGCCCAGTATCTGCAGCACCTGTTCGAAGTGGCGCAATTCTTCCCTGGCCAGCCGTGAAAGTTGAAGCATCATGGCAGGGTACTGGACGTATCGGTACATCAGGTTCAAGGCGGTTGCTGCTGCTTTCTTCTCGCAGTTGGCATGATCAATCAACAGCAAGGGCAGCTGTTTTTCAACCTCCCCGATCCATGAAATTGGTGTTTTGCAGAGGAGAAAATCTTTTATTTCCATATAGTTACTTTATATACATTACAGATTACATGACTTAAGTGCTGCTTAACTTAGGCCTTCAATTCCTGTAAACTACGCTCCGCATCTTACGGCATGGTCCATGCCACTATTAACGAGACGAGGAAAGACCAAGTGCTTGAAGCCTATCGTAAACACGTCGCCGAACGCGCGGCAGAAGGAATCGATCCATTACCACTGACAGCTGAGCAGGTTAACGACCTCGCGGAGCTTTTGAAAGCGCCGCCAGCTGGCGAAGGCGACTTTCTGCTTGATCTGATCACCAATCGGGTACCACCCGGCGTCGACGATGCCGCTTATGTCAAAGCTGCATTCCTGACAGCTATCGCAAAAGGTGAAACAGAATCACCTCTGATTGACCGCAAACACGCAACACAACTGCTGGGTACGATGCTGGGTGGCTACAATATCGAACCCATGATTGATCTGCTCGATGAGCCAGAATTGGCGCCAATTGCCGCCGCGGGACTCTCAAAGACCCTGCTTATGTTTGATGCCTTCCACGACGTGGTCGAGAAGTCAGCAAACAACTCAAACGCTAAAGCTGTGGTCGAATCCTGGGCTAACGCTGAGTGGTTTACCGCCAGGCCCAAGGTGCCTGAAGAAATCAAGATCACGGTCTTTATGGTTGAGGGCGAGACCAACACCGACGACCTTTCACCTGCCGGCGACGCCTGGAGCCGCCCGGATATCCCTTTGCACGCAAAAGCCATGCTCAAAAAGACGATGGATAATCCCATCGACACTATTGAACAGTTAAAAAATGTCGGTAATCCCCTCGGCTATGTCGGCGACGTGGTGGGAACAGGCTCTTCACGCAAATCAGCAACCAACTCTGTACTTTGGCACATTGGCACCGATATCCCCCATGTTCCAAACAAGCGCGTGGGTGGCGTCTGCCTGGGTGGCAAAATAGCCCCAATTTTCTTCAATACCATGGAAGATTCCGGCGCCCTGCCCATCGAATGTGATGTCTCCAGGATGGAGATGGGTGACGTTGTCGTCATCAAGCCCTATGAAGGCAAAATCATCAACGACAAGACTGGTGAAGTTGTTTCCGAATTCGAACTGGCCACAGAAGTTCTGCTGGATGAAGTCCAGGCTGGCGGCCGCATTCCGCTGATTATTGGCCGTAGCCTGACAGAGCGCGCCCGGGAAACACTGGGTCTCGGCCCATCTGACGTTTTCCGCCGCCCTGTGCCAAAAGAAGAATCAAGCAAAGGCTTTACGCTGGCCCAGAAAATTGTCGGCAAAGCCTGCGGAGTGGCGGGCATTCGACCTGGTACCTACTGCGAGCCCCGCATGACCACAGTCGGTTCCCAGGATACAACCGGCCCCATGACCCGGGACGAGTTGAAAGAGCTTGCTTGCCTCGGGTTCTCGGCTGACCTCGTCATGCAGTCGTTTTGCCACACGGCAGCCTACCCAAAGCCCGTGGACATCGACACCCAGCACACATTGCCAGACTTCATTCAAACCCGCGGCGGTGTTGCCCTTCGACCCGGAGACGGCATCATCCACTCCTGGCTGAACCGGATGCTACTACCTGATACCGTTGGTACCGGCGGTGATTCCCACACCCGCTTCCCGATGGGCATCAGCTTCCCTGCCGGCTCTGGCCTCGTCGCTTTTGCCGCAGCCATTGGTGTGATGCCGCTGGATATGCCGGAGTCAGTGCTGGTTCGCTTCAAAGGCAAAATGCAGCCTGGCATTACCCTGCGAGACCTCGTCAATGCAATTCCTTACGCTGCAATCCAGCGTGGATTGCTGACTGTTGCCAAAGAAGGCAAGAAGAACATTTTCTCCGGCCGCGTACTGGAAATCGAGGGCCTGCCTGACTTGAAGGTTGAACAGGCATTCGAGCTGTCTGATGCATCTGCCGAGCGCTCAGCTGGCGGCTGTACCATACGCCTGGGTAAAGAGCCGATTATTGAGTACATCAACTCGAACATTACGCTGCTCAAGTGTATGATTGACCAGGGTTACGGGGACTCACGCACCATTGGTCGTCGCATTCGTGCCATGGAAGAGTGGCTCGCCAATCCCATATTGATGGAGCCGGATGCGGACGCGGAATACGCCGAGATTATTGAAATTGACCTCGATGAAATCAAGGAACCGCTACTCGCCTGCCCGAACGATCCAGACGACATCAAACCGCTCTCGGCGGTTGCTGGTGACAAGATAGATGAGGTTTTCATTGGATCATGTATGACCAATATTGGTCATTTTCGCGCAGCGGCAAGCATGCTGAGCAAGGCCAGCGGCATACCTACCCGACTCTGGATCTCACCACCCACCAAGATGGACGAACACCAACTGCGCGAAGAAGGTGTTTACAACATCTTCGCCCAGGCCGGTGCCCGGACCGAGATGCCCGGCTGTTCCCTGTGTATGGGTAACCAGGCCCGGGTTGCTGCCAACTCAACCTGTGTTTCCACATCAACGCGGAATTTCCCCAATCGCCTCGGTGATGGCGCGGATGTATACCTTGCGTCGGCTGAACTTGCCGCCGTGGCCGCAGTACTTGGGAAGTTGCCGACCGTGGAAGAGTACATGGTGTACGCCAAAGACCTGAATGCAATGGCGCCAGAGATCTATCGTTACCTGAACTTCCATGAGATTGAGTCCTTCAGGAAGACGGCTGAAACCGTTCAGATACCGACGGTCAATGTTGTTGCTGCCGGCTAAACGTGGAACGGGCGCGCGCTGCGCGCCCTGACCACCACCCCGCTACAGCTGTTCCCCTCACTCACACCTGACAGCCTTCAGGTGCCCTGGTCACTGACTCAGTTTGACCCGACACCTTGCGAAAGCACGCTAGCCCAGCGCCTTTAGGCGCAGCCCGCGAACAGCCTGGCGCAGCACGGACAAGTCACTGCCGGGTTCTGTAGCCACGTAGTTTTGAGCGACAAAGGCGTTGGTAACAGCCCAGATGTGATCGGCGAGTTCAGGTCTCGCTGCTGCAACCCGTCGCGCAAAATCAAGCGGCCCCTCCCCGGTTGCTCTCGCCAATCCCTGCCGCGCCATAACGTGGCAGAATTTCAGATACTCCCGTTCAACCGGTGCAAGCATACGGTGTGGCCGCTTGAGCAGCAGTAGAAGGCCAATCATGGCCAGCAGGCCAAAAAACGTAGCCAGCATTATCATGCCCAGTTCTTTTCGATCTACATCACCCAGGTACCTGGAGATCAGATCGTTCTGCGCCTCCGGCGTATAACCAACCACCCAACTATCCCAGTAATAGGAAATAGCACTGATCTGCAGTCTTATCTCGGCAAGCCAGAGTGTCTGGCGAGCAAATGCACTAAATGGGGAGTTGGCCAGAAAGGTTCGCTCTGAGGCCACCGCAGCCGCAAGTCCGCGCTGTATTCGATCTGGCGCAACGGCAGTGGTTGGATCGACGCGAATCCAGCCCTTCTCCTCTACCCACACCTCAACCCAGGCATGCGCGTCATACTGGTATACCGCGACATAGTCCGCAATGTCGTTGTACTCGCCGCCCTGGTAACCGACCACAACACGTGCCGGTACACCTGCAGCACGCATCAGGAATGCAAAACTGCTCGCGAAGTGTTCACAAAAACCGCCCCGCGTCTCAAACAGGAATTCATCAATGGAGTCCTCTCCGAGCAGTTGGGGGTTTAACGTATAGCTGAACCCCTCGGTAAAGTAACGTCTCAGCACGCGGGCAACAAAATCTTCTGTACCGGACGAAGCGGCAAAAAGTGTCTTCGCCAACTCGCGGGCGCGTGGATTACCCTCATCAGGCAGCAGGGTCATGCGATACCGCCAGAAATCGTCCAGGTTTGCCTCGAGCCGATAGGCAAGATGAGAGGTCAGGTCATAGCGAATTTTGGTACGGACTGGCTCAATCCGCGCAAGTCGGTAGTCTCGCGCCATCACAATATCGCGATCCTCTGGCAGCATAGGGATAGTCAGGGAGAACATCCAGTTCTGCTGGGTTGGCTCCATGATGATGCTATAGCTGAACGGATTGCCAATACGCTCTATGGTGTCGAGCCAGTCCGGTTCGTTCTGGCGATAACGCCAGAATGTACCGCGACGCCAGGTCAACTCTTCCTGACGCCAGGCTCGCCCATCAAACTCAGTCAGCACCATCCCTCGCCAGTACATGGCACTGAAAGGGGGTGGATCACCACTAAAGGTCGCTTTAAATGCCAACTCTGAAGAGTTAGCCAGGCTGGCAATATCTCCTGGCGAAACCACGTCACTGATTCCGGACCGGGCTACCTGACTGGGCATGGGAACCGACCAGAGCGGTGGCAGGCGCGGAAACAGCACAAACAGAACCAGCATCAGCGGCAGCGCCTGGGCTGTCAGTATCGCGCCAGTACGAAAGGTGACAAATGGCCTGGCATGGGTCGTGGTCTGGTTAAGCCCCACCAGGCCAGCAGTCAGAATCAGGATCGCGAGCAGGATAAAGCTCGTCCAGGGTATCGACTGGAAGAACAGAAACTGCGTCATGGCCACAAAATAGCCCAGCAACACCACGACATAAGCGTCCCTCTTGTGATGCATCTCAAGCAGCTTCAAGACGTACGCAATGATGAGCAGTGCCACCGCAGGTTCAAGGCCAAGCACAGTGCCAAATCCAATCGGCACACCCACAAACCCACCCACGACAAATGCAACCAGGGTCCACCGACCGGGATACCGCCAACGTCCCTGATACACCATGACGCGCCACAGGATACAGGCCACACAAACACAAACAACCCAGATCGGCAATCGCTGCACATGGGGCGCTATCACAGCAACCTGCGCGACGAGGAGCCAGGCCAGACTGTTGCGTGGAATCTGGAAGCCTGTCAAGAATCGACCACCTCAAACAGGGCGAGTTCTCGCAGAACCCGCTCACGATGATCCCCGCCGCTGCCAGGTTCAATCACTATACCCGGCAGGCGTAAACCGTAATCATCTGTTGTCGCAGAGAGTTGCAAAACCCAGTAACACAGGCGGGACAAGCGACTCTCACGATCCAGACCGTCAAGTGAGGACCAGTCGAGCCAGACCCTGCGGTCTACCAGGGCGGCAAATTCCTTGACCTGCATATCTTCGGTTCTTGCATAAGACTTCCAGGCAACATGGCGGATCGAATCTCCAGCAGAAAAGTCGCGCAGACCATAAAAGTCATCCACCCCATCACGCTTGACGGCTTCACCGTCTGCGCTGCTGGTATAAGCATCAGGAATATCGCCGGCGAAAAGTGGCCGCGGATACACAATCGCGGACATGTCGAGATCAATCCAGGACCAGGCGCGGAACAAACCAACCGGATAGTTGGTTTCAACCAGCAGGCGACCAGGATTAAACCGCCCCCGGGCTGCGGTAGGCACAAACAGACGAACTCGCGCCTCGCGCACTTCGATAAGGTCAACGCCGGCCAGCATTTCCATATCCCAGCCAAGTCTCAACCCCTCGTACTGCCGATCGCCATCCCGACTGACAACAACATCAAATTCTGCGTCTTCCCCGGCAAACGCCGGGCGACTGGAACCCGCCTGCAGCAGCAAACCCGAGAGATTGCGAAAGGTGTGCAGGATACTGACCATAAAAAGGCTGAACAGCAAAAAGGCAATGAGGAAGATCAGACTGTTCTGGTAGTTGATCGCGGCAATCACCATGAGTACCACGAGTACCATAAAGTAGATACCTTCCCGGGTCGGCAGAATAAATACGTTACCCTGGTGCAACTCGACGCTGTTGGCCGGCGGCAGTCGGCGGTTCAACCACTGCCGGAAACGCTCAGACTGCCATATCCCGGTTGGGCTCCTGGTCATAAAACATCGACTTTCGCGAGCAGGCGTTGCGCCAGCGCCATTCCGCCGTGACCAGAGAAATCTGCAGCCTCCCTGAGACGATGTTCAACCACCGACGGAAGAACCGCCTGAACGTCCTCTGGTACAACGTGAGTGCGCCCGTCGACAAATGCCCAGGCACGCGCACAGGCCAGCAGCGCAAGCGCTCCCCTGGGTGATAGCCCATAAGCAAATTCGGGCGCCTGGCGCGTGTACTGGATCAGGCGCTGTATATAGTCGAGGAGTGCTTCGGACACCTTCACCTGCGAGCACAGGTCCTGGGCGGCATAAAGCTCCTGCAGGGTTAGCGCAGGCTTGAGACGCTCAAGGACAGACCGCCGATCTTCGCCTTTCAGCAGAACGCGCTCAGCTGCAGGATCAGGATAACCGAGCTCAATCCGCATCAGAAAGCGGTCCAGCTGGGATTCGGGTAGGGGAAACGTACCCGCCTGGGTATTGGGATTCTGGGTTGCGATCACAAAAAACGGCGCAGGCAAGGGCCGACTTTCCCCCTCCACCGTCACCTGGCGCTCTTCCATTGCCTCAAGCAGTGCACTCTGGCTCTTTGGCGTACTCCGATTAATTTCATCTGCCAGCACAAGCTGATTGAAGATGGGGCCCGGATGGAAGACAAACTCGCCCGAGTCGCGGTTGTAAACAGAAACACCCAGTACGTCTGCCGGCAGCAGATCGCTGGTGAACTGAATACGGTTATAGCTGAGCCCAAGCACGCGAGCCAGGGTATGTGCCAGGGTGGTCTTACCCATACCTGGCAAATCTTCTATAAGCAGGTGGCCCTTGGCGAGCAAACAGGTCATGGCCAGCCTGATTTCATTTTCTTTGCCAAGCAGGATCGTCCCGACTTCGGCAATGGTCCGGTTAATAGCGGCTTGCATGAATATTCTTGTCCCGGTTCAGGCCTGGTTATGTAACTCAATCACTTCAAGGTCGGCAGTCCTGACCCGTGATGTCTTCGCCTGATCGCTTCGCATGGACTCGATGCGGCTCAGGTAAGCGGCATCAACCCCTCCTGTCACATACTTCCCATCAAACACGGAACAATCAAACTGCTCTACCTGTTGATTTATACCCAGCGCACAGGCTTTCAGATCTTCCAGATCCTGATAAACCAGCCAGTCAACGCCAATATAGTCAGCAATCTCCTGCTCTGTATATCCGTGGGCAGCGAACTCAACTGCCGCTGGCATATCGATGCCATAGACGTTCGGATACCGTACGGGCGGCGCCGCCGATGCCAGATAGACCCTGTTCGCGCCTGCATCGCGTGCCATCTGTACAATCTGTCTCGATGTGGTGCCGCGAACGATAGAATCATCCACCAGCAGGACGTTCTTTCCCTTGAATTCAAGCTCCACGGTATTGAGCTTGCGGCGCACAGATTTTTGCCGTTCCTGTTGGCCTGGCATAATGAACGTTCGCCCAATGTAGCGATTCTTGACCAGTCCCTCGCGATACTTTACATCGAGTCGATGTGCCATTGGTAAAGCGGCAGTGCAACTGGTATCCGGTATTGGAATCACCACGTCGATATCGTGGTCCGGATAAAGGCGAAGTATCTTGTCGGCCAGCTTCTCTCCCATCTTGAGTCTGGCTTTGTAAACCGAAATACCATCAATGACGGAGTCAGGTCGTGCCAGATAGACGTGCTCAAAAATGCACGGACTGTAATGTGGGCGCCGCGCACACTGGCGCGTATGTAATGTCCCGTTGGTCTGGATATAAATCGCCTCGCCGGGCAGCACATCCCGAATGAGGTCAAAGCCGAGCACGTCCAGAGCAACACTCTCTGACGCAACCATGTATTCATCGCCGTCCGCTCTTGTACGTTTGCCGAAGCACAGAGGCCGAATCCCGTTTGGATCCCTGAACGCCACAATTCCATAGCCAATAATCATAATTACAACGGCATAAGCACCAATGGCTCTCTCGTGTAGCCGACGCACCGCTTCGAATATTTCTTCTTCGGTAAGGCGCATACCGGCAACGTTCTGCAACTCATGAGCAAACACGTTCAACAAAACCTCTGAGTCAGAGCTCGTGTTGATGTGACGCCGGTCGGTGCGAAAGAGTTCCTCGTTCAACTGCTGGTCATTGGTCAGGTTGCCATTGTGGGCAAGGCAAATGCCGAACGGCGAGTTGACATACATTGGCTGCGCTTCTGCCGAACTCGATGAGCCGGCGGTTGGATAGCGGACATGGCCAACGCCCATATTGCCACGCAACTCATTCATATGATTCTGGCGAAACACATCCCGCACCAGGCCGTTACTCTTGCGCAGGTTCAGGTGATCACCATGGCAGGTAACAATACCCGCCGCATCCTGCCCCCGGTGCTGGAGAACCGTCAGGGCATCATAGAGGTCGTAGCCGACATCCGAACGCCCTACCATACCAACAATTCCGCACATTACTGCCTACCCCTAGGTTTGTTGTTCATCAGCGCTTACTGCGCCAAAAATCATTTCCTGTATCGACTCCGCTACCGCCTGAAAAGAGGGTATCAGCCGGGAATCACGCCACCACTTATCTTCAGTCACTGGCATTCTTGACAAAACTGCAACGGCGACAACCACAATGAGCGCCCCGCGCGCGGCGCCAAACAACATCCCAAGGAGTCGATCAGTACCCGAGAGACCGGTCATTTCCACCAGTTGCGAAACCAGGTGGTTAATCATTCCGCCAACAATCATGGTGGTAATGAACAGGCCGGCATAGGCTGCCAATAATCGCATTGAGGGCACCGAAATATAGTCAACCAGCAATGTAGACACCTGGTTGCCAAACATACGCGAGATGACAACCGCTGCAATCAGCGTGACCAGTGACAGGGCTTCTTTGACAAAACCACGCATGATACTGATGAGGGCAGATACCCCGATAACTGCCAGAATAATCCAGTCCGCAACTTCCACTATGAGCCGAAAGCCCCCTCTAATGGGTTTGTGGCGTTAACCACCAAGCTGCCCTTTATCATCTTCAATTCGATACCGGACTATTTGCCCCTTGAGATCAAACCGGTTCTCAATCTCAGCGCCAATTTCAAGCAACTTGTTCCGCTGTAGCATGGGGCCCACATAAACCCGATAAGTCTCACCCTCATCGGTTTGCGCCTGGATAATATAGGTGAGGAAATCCGCTTGTCGCAGTGACTCCCGCAATCGAACCGCATTTTCCTTGCTCTTGAAACTACCGAGTTGAAGTGACCAACTGACGGGAAGCTCGTTCTGGTCAAGCACCAACTGATCGGGAGGTTCCTTAACGTAATCAGTAGTATCGACCACGAGATCTGGCAATTTTGCCGCGCTCTCCTGTTCCAGTGCCGTGATGTTCCGCTCAATTTCGCCAATCGTCAGCGACCGGAGTTCAATCACAGGGGGCTCGGGGATCCTCGCGATTACCCTGGCGCGATCCTCCTGCGACCCATCCAGCAGCATCGGCAGAATGATAATAGCAAGCATCGTTAGGACAATCGCCCCGGTGACACGTTGTTTGAGTCGGATATCCACTAGGAAAACTCTGAACAGATATAGGCACCTGAGCCCTGATTATACCCCGGCGCCAAGATGCTGGAGAACACCGCCGACAATACCAAATGAACCAAAAACCAGTATAAGGTCGTCGTCATGGGCATTGGCACAGGCCGAATCATAAGCTTGCGATACCTTATCATATTTGCCTGAGACAGACCCCCCCAACCGGGTCACGACCTGCTCAAGCACGTCAGGTTCAGCAGCACGCGCCTCTGGCATTGCTGAGAGGTACCAGTGGTCAACAAGCGTAGCAAGACATTCCGTGACGGCAGGCAGGTCCTTGTCTGCATATATACCAAAAACCGCATGACAGGCCCGGAAAGACAGTGTCGAAAGACGGCGCGCAAGCCAGGCAGCAGCATCAGGGTTATGCGCTACATCCAGCAAGGTTGGATGGGGTGAAAGGATTCTCTGAAAACGTCCGGGGAGATTAATTCGAGCGAGCGCCGCATCCACATCGTCTTGTGACAACGCAAAACCACGTGCAAGAACTGCTTCAATTGCCGCCCGCAGGCTAGGCTCCGGCAACGGGCAATCGGGCGACAGGTGATAGTCGCGTGAAGCTTCCAGATAGCGCAGTGGCGTACCGGTTGTTGCAGCACAGTCGGCTAGGGACGAAGCGGGATCTGCATCGGCAATTATACAAGGCTTGCCCGCCCGCATCACCCCGGCTTTCTCGATAGCGATCAGTTCACGTGTATCGCCCAGCCAACTCTGGTGATCCAGCGCTATACGAGTGATGACAGAGACATCCGGATCAACAATGTTCATGGCATCAAGCCGGCCACCCAGACCTATCTCAAGTACCGCTGCGTCGACGCCGGCGTGTTTGAAAACAAACATGGCGGCCAGCGCCCCATATTCAAAGTAGGTGAGCGAGATCTCCCCTGCAGCCTCACTAATAGCGCCAAACGCATCAACAATCGTTTTATCGTCTACAGCGACGCCATCTATAACAATTCGTTCGTTAAACCGGACGAGGTGGGGCGAGGTGGATGTTCCTACCTTCAGGCCCTTCTGTGTCAATAGACGGCTGATCATTTCACATGCTGAGCCTTTCCCGTTGGTTCCCGCCACAAGGAAAACGTGTTGCGCAGGACGAAGCACGTTAAGCCGCCGGCCAACTTCGCCAACACGGTCGAGCCCCAAATCCCACTTTTTGTGGTGCTTGGCCTCGATACTTGCAAGCCAGTCGTCGAGCGTCATTGGTTTAGACCTGGGTGCCGGTGCTATCCATCGCTGTCCTGATGCCACGCACAAACTCACCAACTTTAGCCGGAATGACGCCTGGGTTGTCCGCGTTTGCCGCCATGATGTCAACCACCGCTGCACCTATGACAACGCCGTCGGCAATCTGGGCGACCTGGCGCGCAGCTTCGCCATTTTTGATACCAAAGCCCACGGCAATTGGCAGTGTTGCGTATGGTCTCAATTTGTCCAGGCGTGCCTGCACATCTGCCACATCCAGTGTCGACGCGCCGGTCGTGCCTTTCAGGGAAACGTAGTAGGCAAAACCGCGGCTCCGGCTGAAGATGTATTTTGCCCTGGTCTCTGTGGTCGTAGGCGCAAGCAGGTACACGGGGTCAATACCCGCTTTGATCAGTGACTGATCCAGCAGTTCACCCTCTTCTGGTGGCACATTAACAGTGATGGTTCCATCAACACCGGCAAGTGCAGCACGCTGGGCGAACTTTTCGTAACCCATTTGCTCTATTGGGTTCAGGTAACCCATCAGTATCACCGGCGTTTGCTGATCCTGTTCCCGAAACTTCTCCAGCAGTACAAGCGTGTCGGTCAGCGTGGTGCCAGCATCCAGCGCCCGCCGGGTTGCCAGTTGAATCGCGGGACCGTCTGCTTCCGGGTCGGTAAAGGGTACGCCTAGTTCAATCATGCTGACGCCTGCAGCAACCATTGCGTGCATCAATTCGACTGTGGTTGCCTGAACAGGATCTCCAGCGACCACGTAGACAACCAGCGCCTTCTTTTTCTCGTCAGCGAGACGTTCAAAACAGGAAGCAATTCGGCTCACAGATAGTTTCCTTAAATGACTCAGGACAGCGTAATGCCGTCGATTCTTGCCAACGTCGGAATGTCTTTATCACCCCGCCCTGACAGGTTGATAACAACGATGTCGTCCTTATCCATGTCTTTTGCCATCTTCATGACGTAGGCAACTGCATGAGCGGATTCCAGTGCCGGCAGAATGCCTTCCAGCAGATTCAATTTACGAGTTGCATCCAGCGCTTCCTCGTCATTGACGCTAACATACTCCGCACGCTTGACGTCTTTCAGAAACGCATGCTCTGGCCCAACGCCAGGGTAATCAAGGCCGGCAGAGATAGAATGGGTATCAAGTATCTGGCCGTGCTCGTCCTGCATCAGGTAGGTTCGATTGCCATGCAGCACACCAATGCCACCCTTACTGAGCGGGGCCGCGTGCTGACCTGTTTCCAGACCCAACCCGGCAGGTTCAACACCAATTAGCCTTACACTTTTATCTTCCAAAAACGGATAGAACATTCCCATGGCATTGGAACCACCACCGACGCATGCGACCAAAGCATCGGGGAGACGACCAAACATTGCCTCACATTGCCTTCGGGTCTCCGTCCCAATCACAGATTGAAAATCACGCACCAGCATTGGGTAAGGATGTGGGCCGGCAACTGTCCCAATGATGTAATAGGTATTATCAACATTGGTCACCCAATCACGCATCGCCTCGCTAAGCGCGTCCTTTAATGTGCGTGAACCACTGGTAACAGGGATTACCTCTGCGCCCAGCAGTTTCATGCGATAGACGTTAACACTCTGCCTTTCTATGTCCTCACTGCCCATGTAAACATGGCATTCCAGACCAAGACGAGCGGCTACAGTTGCTGCGGCGACGCCATGCTGACCAGCACCCGTTTCGGCAATCACCCTCGGTTTGCCCATATGCTTGGCAAGCAAAGCCTGGCCAATACAGTTGTTAATCTTATGCGCACCAGTATGGTTCAGAT
>CAYGNA010000055.1:14348-15164 GCA_964351065.1 uncultured Pseudomonadales bacterium | reverse complement strand
TTAATTTTGCAAAACCAGGAGTAACAACCGATGCCATTGGTACTAAACGAAGAACAGAACATGCTCAAAGATGCTGCAAAAGACTTTTGCAGCAACAACACGCCAATTACCCAGCTGCGCAAGCTGCGTGATGAAAAAGCTGAAAAGGGCTTTGATGAAGCCACCTGGCAGCAGATGGTTGAGCTGGGCTGGACCGGGATTGTTATTCCGGAAGATTTTGGAGGCCTTGGTTTTGGCTTCATGGGTCTGGGTGTTGTGATGGAGGAGTGTGGCCGTACCCTGACAGCTTCCCCCTTGTTCGCGACAGCAGTTGGTGCCGCAGCAATACTGCATGGCGGCACAGATGACCAGAAAAGCGAACTGCTGCCGCAGGTTGCCGGTGGTGAAGTACTGCTGGCGTTAGCACTTGAAGAAACACCACATCACAATCCCTATGGTGCGGCAACAAAGCTGGAAGGTACCAAAGTCACCGGCAGCAAAAAATTTGTGCTGGACGGTCACGTGGCTGACAAACTGGTTGTGGTAGCACGATCCAGCGGCAATCCGGGCGATCGTGACGGCCTTTCCCTGGTGCTCGTTGACCGTGACGCGCCAGGCGTGACGGTTACCCGTACGATCATGGCTGATAGCCGCAATGCTGCGAACATTGAGTTTGCAGGTGCTGAGGGTGTTGTGCTCGGCGAGGCAGGCAAAGCCGCTGATGCGCTCGACAAGGTGCTGGATATTGGCCGAATACTCCTTTCGGCAGAAATGCTCGGCTCCTCGCAGGAGTGTTTTGAACGGACAGTAGAGTACCTGAAGACCCGTGAGCAGTTT
>CAYGNA010000055.1:0-14338 GCA_964351065.1 uncultured Pseudomonadales bacterium | reverse complement strand
TGGTTCTTTCCAGGCATTGAAGCACCGCGCCGCGCAGATGTTTTGCGAAATTGAGCTCTCCAAGTCCGTTGTGCTTGAAGCATTGTCCGCGCTTGACGAAGATTCAGATGAAATCGCCGAGCTTGCCAGCCTGACCAAAGCGCGCCTGAACGACACCTATAACCTGGTATCCAGCGAAGGTGTGCAGATGCACGGCGGGATTGGTATGACCGACGAGTATGAAATTGGCTTCTTCATGAAGCGTGCCCGGGTCTGTGAACACACCTTTGGCAACAGCGCTTTTCATCGCAACCGTTACGGCGAGACCCAGGGTTACTAAACAGGGTTACTAAACAGGGTTACTAAACAGGGTTACTAAACGGGCTCACTAATCAGGGCTATTGAGCTCGAACCAAAGCTCTTTGCCACGGTATTGCTGACCGTCATTGTTGCGAGCTGGGAGATAAAACCCAGCTCGCAACAATGGACTTTGCCGCCGATCATCTGGATCCTTTCTGCCCGGTAGTTCCCACATCTGCCGCGCTACCTGCGAGACGTTTGTTATTGCCCCTGTCCGAGAGAATACCCCCGCTGACCGTCAAAGTCGTACAGGTGCTCTGTTTTCACAAAATCTACCCCCGCCCTGGCCAGCCTTGACAGTAATTCCACTACCAGCGCGTTGCTGGCCTGGACGCCGGATGCTGCGGTAAATCGACAGCGCCAGTGATCGGTGCAGGAGGTCTCTGGCATCCCGTTTGGCCAAACCTGGACACCCCGGTTAGTTATCATCGACAGATCGAAGTGGGGTGCGCCAAAACGTGCCATCAGGTCACCCAGACTTGCTGGCTCAGCCCTGGACTGGACGAAAACGTCAACGCCTTTGAGTTTTTTGATCACGGACCCTGTGGGTTGAGACGTTCGGATCTCGAGTTTTTCATCCGGATAAGTTGCTGGTTTCAGGGTCTGCGGTACCTGGCCAAGCCGGTTGATTACCTCCCTGGTAAATGCCTTTGTGCCGAGGCACTGTTTACTGGTACCTGGAGTGTAAATGTCTGCAGTGTGCAGGCCGCGTTCTATCACGCAAAGCCACGCATTGTGGACCAGTTCTGCGGTTTGGCCATAACCCAGGTGGGCCAGCATCTTTGCAGCAGACAGCAGGAGCGCAGAGGGGTTGGCAATATCTTTGCCGGCGATGTCCGGGGCGGAGCCGTGGATCGCCTCAAACACGCTGACTGATGACCCGATGTTGGCCGAAGGCGCAATTCCCACCGAGCCGGTAATTTCTGCAGCGACGTCTGACAGGATGTCGCCGTACAGGTTTGGGGTGACAATAACGTCAAATTCCTGCGGTCTGGCTGCAACCCGCGCCATGCCAATGTCGATAATCATGTGTTCGGCTTCAATGGTGGGATACTCGCTGGCGATCTCATCAAACACCTGGTGAAACAGCCCATCGGTGAGTTTCATGATGTTGTCTTTGGTCATGCAGGTGAGCTTTTTACGGCCCCGGGTGCGCACGTACTCGAAAGCGTAGCGGATGATGCGCTCACAACCCGGGCGCGAGACCAGTTTCAGGCACTGAACCACGTCCTCGGTCTGGCGGTGTTCAATACCGGCGTACAGGTCTTCCTCGTTCTCCCTGACGATGACGAGGTCAGCCGTCGGGAAGTTTGACTGGATGAACGGCGCGTAGGCACGGACCGGCCTGACATTGGCATACAGACCAAGCGTCTTGCGCAGGGTGACGTTCAGGCTCTTCATACCTGACCCCTGGGGTGTTGTCATCGGGCCTTTTAACAATACGCCGGTGTTACGTATGGCGTCCCAGGTTGCAGGCGGAATCCCGGAGGTGAGGTCTTCGCGGAAGCATGAGACACCCATGCGGACGGGATTAAATTTTAGCGGTGCGCCGGCAGCTGTCAGAACGTCGAGTGTGGCGCTGGTAATCTCGGGACCTATGCCGTCGCCTTCTGCGACACAAACGGTGTCCGGCAGTATTGCCGGCTGGGGATAAGCGGCCATGGTTTCTGCCTCGGAAAAATTCGGGCAGATACTAGACTCGTGGAACACGTCCAAAAAGTCGAAATATTGGAGGCAGCGGTTCGTGAAATACTGATCCTAGGCTGTCTTCAACATGCCCGGCTGGTTCATGGTGCAGTTGAAGAAGTCGCACAGCACCGGTCTGAACCTGTCCATGTCAACCAGAAAGGCATCATGCCCCTGTAGCGATGGCAATGAGCGGAAGTCGACACTTCGCCCATTCTGATCCAGTCCCCTGGCAAGTTCTTCCTGCTGTGCAACAGGGAAGAGCAGATCAGTTTCGACACCAATGACGAGTGCCCGTTTTGCACCTACCCTGGCGAGGCCGTATTCAAGTGAACCACCGTAATCTGCCACATCAAACAGGTCCATGGCACGTGACAGATAGAGGTAACAGTTGGCATCGAACGTGCCAACAAACTTGTTGGCGTGCGCCTCAAGGTAAGCTTCTACCTCAAAATCAATACCGAACGCATCGCCCACCTGGTGTTCTTCGGGTATTCGCTCACGGCCAAACCGGTGCTCGAACTCCGCCGGGCTCCTGTAGGTCATCATGCCGAGCTTACGCGCCATGCGCATGCCTTTCACCGGTCCGTGCTCACTGGTGTAGTGGCCGTTTTGCCACTCGGGATCACCACGAATAATTTCACGTTGCAGGGAACGCAGTGCGATCGAGTAGGGTAATGCTCGCGCAGCAGCAGAGATCGACACGAGGCCGTTCGCAACGTCGGGAAACAATATGGAGTGCGCGACGCTTGTCATGCCACCCATTGATGCGCCTGCTACCGCATGCAGCGTTTTGATACCCAGTGCCTCCACAACCTGCTGGCCAGCTGTGGCGATATCCTCGATGGTCAGCACGGGGAAACTGGTGCGGTATTTTTCCCCGGTATCAGGGTCTATGCTGGCCGGGCCGGTTGAGCCGAAACAACTGCCCAACGAGTTCACGCAGATGACAAAGTACTTTGTGGTATCGATTGGCCGGCGCGGTCCAAGCATCTGCTCCCACCAACCGGTGGATCGGTCAAGGTTTGATGAAGCCGCGTGTGCCGAGGGCGATAATCCCGTAAACAGCAGGATCGCGTTGTCCTTCTGGAAGTTGAGTTCACCCCAGGTTTCGTAGGCAATGACAGGATTTAGCAGACTCCCGCCGTGTTCCATGGCAAAGCGGCCTTGGATCTGATGGAGTTTTCGTGCGCTTGTCATGCGGGGAACTCCGCGCGATGTTGTTCAGTCATTGTGCATTATCCGGCGGCAAAAGCTAACCCTTGTGGTGGAGTTCGTAGTTTTCCAGTGCTCGCTGGACCATGGGGCGCCGCTTGCCGGCAGGTTTACCAAGTGCAAAATCGGGGTCTCCCTCGCCGACGGTACTCAGCATGTGCAGGCTATGAGCGGCATCGATGTGTGCCTTAAAGCCCTGGGTGTCGGCTTGTTGATTTATCGCCAGCTTGATCAGGCGTAGCTGCAGGCTGTCGTTTTGAGCCACGCGTGCAGCATAGGTGAGCGTCTCCGCCAGTAGCCTGTCTTTGGGGTATACCCGGTTGACAATCTCAAGCGCGAGTGCTTCCTCACCGTTGATAAACCGGCTCTCGTACAGGAGTTCCTTGGCCTTGCGAGGGTGCATATCCCAGGGTACGGTGAAGTACTGGAAGTTGGTCGCTAGAAACATGGCGTCATCAGCAGCAAAAATCATGTCCATGGCCGAGGCAATCATCCAGCCACCAAAAATGCAGTAGCCCTGCACAACAGCAATGGTTGGCTTGGGCAGATCGCGCCAACGCATACTGAAATCGACATAGAGACTGCGTGAACGGCGGTAGCGGCCTCGCAGCCCTGCCTCAATAGGACGGGCCTGCTGGTCTGCCTTTTCATCAGGGGTACCCAGATCATGCCCGGCGGAAAAATGTTCACCCTCAGCCATCAGGATGATGACTTTCACCGCATCGTTTTCTACCGCTTCGGTGAACGCCTCATCCATTTCTTCAAGCAGTAGGCGGCTCTGGGCGTTCCGGTACTCCGGACGATTCAGGATCACCTTGCCAACAGGCCCGTCGATCTCAAAACGAATGGTCTGGTAGCTCTTCTCGTCGCTTTTCTCGTAGCTCATCGTGACTCCCTCAAAGTCTTTTTGAGGGAGTCTACACTGAATACGGCCAGACGCGTCTGCGACCTAGCCGAGGCTAATGTCCACTGATGGCCGCATTTCACCAACGATGGCGAGAACATTGTGGATGGGGTGTGACTTGAAGTCGTCCATCAGGGCCCAGTTCATCGGCTGGTTGCTATCCAGTGCGGTGAAAGCCTGTTGCTTCAGGATGTAGTCAAAGCGGGGTGCCCACTTGCGCGCGCCGAGCCTTGCGGTAATGGAGCAGTTGTCGATCATGTAGGAGATCCCCTTGAAGTGCATGTAAGGGTTCAGGGAGTCGACACACTCAATGACCGATTCGTTGACGATTTCGGAGTAGGGGTGACCCGCTTCCATCAGCACGTCAATCTGGGCCATCATGGTGGCACAGTAGACGCCTGCTGTGGTTGGGTCGAGCGGGATCTTGCTGTCATCCCGGTTAGCGCGGACGCCTTCGCCAACTACCCACATCTCGGTACCGTCAATCTGGCCAATCGGGAACCTGTCAGCACGGTTTGAGCTGTTAACCACACTACGAATCTCGTTGCCGCAGGCGACATCATCATAGATTTCCTGGAGGATTTCTTTTGCCGGCGTGTAGGATGCGACATAGGCTGCTTCAAATTTTGGCTTGTCGTCGTCATTCAGGTGCTGATAGACGGCCAGGATACCCTCGTGTGAGATGATTCTTGAGATTGGACCGGTAACGGACTCTGCAGTATGCGTGAACGCATCTTCCTGACTCATGCCCTCGCTCTTGTAACGCTGGTAAAGCGCTTCGACGATGCCATGGACAGCGCCCAGGAGAATGCCGCGTTCGCCAAAGATGTCTGACTTGTACTCGGATTCAAGCGTTGTCTGGAAGCAGTAGGGTGACCCGAGTGCAACCGCCCAGGCAATCGCGTAGTCAGTTGCCTTGCCATCCACATTCTGGTGAACCGCAAAACTTGAGTTGATGCCAGCACCGTTGACTTCTGAACCCTGCACGTAAAGCCTGCGAACCGAAGGCCCCATACCTTTCGGGCAGACAGCAATCACATTGATGTTGGCGGGGAAGGTCTCGCCCACGCTGTCCAGGTGACCCAGCAGGAAACCATGGGAAAGCCCAAGGGTGGCACCGGGTTTGATGGCGTCGAACACCTCTGGATAAAGCTGGGTCTGAGCCGCATCAGAGATAAGCAGCAGCACAATGTCGGATTCGCGAATGACGTCCATCATGTCGCCCAGCGTGCCGTTTTCCTCGGTGAAACCTGCAGCCCTGGCTTCCTCCGCAGAAGATGAACCTGCGCGCAGGCCAATCTTGACGCGCGTTGCGCTACCAACCAGGGTGTCACGCAGGTTTTGCGCCTGTGCCGGACCCTGGGAACCCCAGCCAATCACACCAATCTGTTCGACATCGCTGAACACCTGGTGAACCAGCGGGAAGAGGTCGCGACCACCTTTCACCACTGACTCTGTGCCGTCAGCCACGCTGATAACGTCTTTGTTGAATACATTACTGTCAAAATCGAGTGACATGACCATGTTACAGACTCCGGTTGCGCTGAAAAGTCGCTGTTATACCCGCACTCGAATGTTGCGTAAAGTGATTTATACGGAATATGATATTGCGCTATTTGCAATATAGATGGCTGGAGGCAAATATTGGATATCCATAATCTGGAGCTGTTCCTCGGTGTTTGCCGCAACCTGCATTTCGGCAGGACGTCTGATGAATTCCACATCAGTCCCTCGGCGTTAACGCGGGTGGTGCAGCGACTGGAGCAGGAACTGGGGCACACACTGCTGCAACGAGACAATCGCGCTGTCAGATTGACCACACAGGGTGAAATATTGCGCGAGTTTGCCGAGGACATCGTTACCCGCGCTGAGCGGTTACAGGCAGAACTCGGTTTGTCCAGCAATCATCTGTCCGGACGGCTCACACTATTTGCCTCGGTAACCGCCAGCCAGAGTATTCTTCCCGATGTGCTCGCCCTGTTTCGGGCGGAATATCCTGATATCCAGATCCAGCTTGAGACGGGCTATGCGGTAAATGCGATCCAGAAATTGCGGGAGGGATGTGACGTGGTTGTGGCTGCGCTGCCAGAAGACGAAGACGCAACCCTGGCCAGGAGAATACTGACCTCAATTCCCATCGTCACGGTAGCGCCACTTGGCAATGACCTGCCTGGCCTCAAAGGTGACAGGGCCGACTGGTCGCAGGTACCACTGGTTTTGCCATCTACCGGCCAGGCGCGAGACAATATCAACGACTGGCTGCGCCAGCAGCGGATCACTCCCAACATTTACAGTGAGGTGCCAGGTAACGAGGCGATACTGTCGCTGGTTGCGCTTGGCTGTGGCGTGGGTTTTGTACCGCGTCTGGTACTTGAAGACAGTCCGCTTGCGAAACGTGTGAGGTTACTAAATACCGGCCCTGTCCTGTCCGAGTTCCATGTGGGCTTCTGTACCCGGCGTCGCAATCTCGAATCTTCACCCCTGATCCAGGCGTTTTGGCATACGATTGCCTCGTCGCAACCGGGCCCGGTCGCTTAGTCCCTGGACAGCAACTGGGTAGGCGATTCCGCAAGCAATTGATCGATTTGGTCGGTCAATCGATCGAAGTCAGGCTCATCTTTTTTGATTGCGTCAAAAGACTTTGTCAATTCGCGTCGCAAGTTCAGCGGTATTGCACCTGCGAGGTTGCCGTCGCCGCTGATCGCCAGTACCACGGCTTCCCTTGCGGCGTGATTGCGCTCGGCGATCAGGTGCTGGTGTAGCCAGTTCCGCCCGAGCAGTACCCACGGAAAATTCTGCGCATGAACGGGGCCTACCTGCAGGATACGATTTCCAAGGGATTCGCCTTCGAGCTTAACCTTGGCAAGTTCTTCGGTTGCGAGCCACGCACTGGCGCCACCAATCAGTGCCCCGATACCGGCGCCAAGAAGCATGGAAGCGCCGCCCAGCACAAGGTCGATGCCACCACCTGCGGCGGCACCTGAGAGTGCGCCGGTGATGGCGAGTTGGTTGCGTGAAAGGCCAAACACCTGCCAGCTTTCACCGGTAAAAAGGTCAGTGTCGAGAACGTCAGCGACGGCGTTTTGGGTGGCAACTGCCGAGTGTCGATATATCTCTTTGACCTGCTGCTGTGCACCGCGCTCCCGCTCGCTAACACGTTTTCGCAGGCGCGCGGAGAGGGTGCTCTTCAGGGCTTCTGGATCTTGCGTTGTCTCCAGTGAGGTTCGTTCGACCATCGTCAAGGCGTCAATCAACATATTGGCAATCACAGCAGCACTGCGGTGCTGCCGGTGTCTGCGTTCGTCCTGCAACGCCCTGACCGCCATGTCGAGACTGGGTCGCCAGGTTTCATCAAGTTCGGCAAAAGCCCTCAGCAGTGCAATACGCTTGTCAAAGTCCGCGTGCAGCGCATCGAAGACGCGTACTATTGAAAAGTACTGGTCGAGTGCCCGACGCCACTGCGCCTGGTGGTCACCGTCGCCAATCATGTTTATCAGTGCCATCCGTGGACGGCCGGTCCAGCGGAGTATTTCCATTTCGAGTTCATACTCTGGTCCGAACGGCTTGGCACCATCCACCACGTAAAGAATGCCGGCGCCGTCGATCAGGGGCTGCAGCAATTCGCACTCATCACTAAATCGTGGGTCTTCGAAGTGCTGGGCAACAAACTCGCGAATTGCTGCGGGTCGGTCATTGGCGCTGGTACCTTGCGCCTTCAGCCATGCGAGCAACTCTCCCGGACGCTGAAAACCTGGTGTGTCCACCAGTATGTAAAGTGCCTCACCATCAATCGTCAGAATATGTTGTTGCGCGGTCCTGGTGGTACCTGGCACCGGTGAAATGTCCACGCCGTCATCTTCTGCGAGCGTCGCGACAATAGAGCTTTTGCCCTTGTTCGGATGTCCTACCACGGCGAAGGTTGGAGTACTTTTTGTCATGTGCCGACCGTCATGGGATGGTGCCTGCAACTTCTGCTGCGGTGCCCGAAAGTGCCAGATTCCAGGTGTTAGCGTCCTCTTTTTTGATCTGTTGAAGACTGGTATCCAGCGGTACAACAACGATAGCTGGTGCGGCATCCAACCTCATCTGGATATCGCCCACCAGATCAATAAATGCGAGCAGCGGCGGGTCCCAGCCTTTTGTGAGTACAATGATTCGTTGTCTGGCGGGCAGCCTTGCCAGGGTCGCTGTTCGTGACGTTGATGTATCCCATTCTGCCAGCGATAGCCCCTGGTCGGCCGGTAGTTGCCAACGGTTCAACAAGCTTGCGAGCTGATCCTGGTCCAGCACCGCGTTCCAGCTGATGACAGTATCAGCAGGCGTCGGTCGCAATTCGACCAGAGCTCGAACAGCAGCGCCTGTTGGCCGTCCAGTTGTGTGGGCATCGGCATCGAATTCAACAACGGGTGAGTCAAGGCGGTCGAGTAAGGCCTGTATCTGGGGACCACGCTCGAGCAGCGCGATGGTAGCAGCCCTGAGACGCCAACTTGCAATCGCCGTCATCACAAGACGTGGCAAGAGACCGTAGCTGAAGGTAAACACCAGTACAAACGGCCACCAGCCGCCAAGTTGCGCGGCCCGGTCTGGTTCGATCAATTGGCCCTCAAGGCGAAAGAAGCGTGATGCATCGACCAGTGCTGGTTCTGGCACCGCTGCCGGAATCCACTGAAACGGTACTGATACAAAAGCAACCAGTTGCTTCACGCTGTCATTGGAAATATCGATGGTCGAACTCCAGCCAAACGCCAGGTCGGTAAAGACAACCAGCATGGCGGAAACCACCAATACGCCAATAAAATAGCCAATGGTAAATAACTGGCTGAACACCATCAGTTGCCACCTTGCAAAGCGCACGCTGACGCCGCGGCCCGACACCGAATCGAACATCTGGACCGAAAGCTGTCGTTCCAGCCAGCCGCCCGCCCAGCGACCTGGGCTTAAAACACTAAATGCATCACGTACGGTCTGCGGCGTCCCACCTGCGAGCATGAGCAGTGAAACAAGCAGCATGACGAGAGGTATCCCGACCAGTACACCCAGCAGCCCAAACAGGTTGACCGGGTAGTCACCCTGATAGCCAAGCGCAACACTGGCGACGCCGGCGCCGAGCAGGAGTCCGAGCAGGATCAGTATGGCGTTGGCGATTCGTCTTAGTAACACCAGCCTGTGACCCGCGCCTGATGGCGCAGCGTGTACAGCCGTCCACCAGGCGAGGACACGCTCGGCATCGCGCTGCGCCGGGATGTTTTCGCCAATCTTTCGGTCACGACTGAGTCGTTGGGACTCGGGGGTAACGGCGTCCGCATCCAGCCATTGCCTGATCTCGACGGCAAGGGCGAGCAGTGAACGGGAGTCTTCCATAATGGGTTAGTCTGGCATTTCCGCTTCTCGCAGGCGAGTTTGCCGGTCTGATTCTTCTTCGATTGCCGCGTTAATCTCCTGCATCACCAGGCCTACGTCAGCCGGGCGGTCATTACGTTCAAACTGCCCAGTCAGTCTGGTATTCGGCTGCAGTTGGCCCGACTCGAACAGTGCCCAGATCTCTTGCGCGTAGTGTGTATCGCGCAGTACCGGGGCAAACATGGCGTAAAAGCTGGTGATGTTGTTGGCATCCCGGGCAAACATTTCAGCTGCGTTGTTATTCGCGGCAGCATCAACCGCCTGGGGCAGGTCAATAATCACCGGGCCGGCCGGGTCCTGCAGGACGTTAAATTCTGACAGGTCGCCGTGTACCACGCCCGCGAGCAGCATTTTGACAAGGTAACCCATCATTAAGCCGTGATCCCGGAGCGCCTCGGTTTCGGTCAACATGACATCAGCAAGCCGTGGGGCGACATCACCCTCAGCATCGACAATAAGCTCCATGAGCAGAACACCATCGACGCAGCTATAGGGGGTGGGCACTCGAATGCCTGCTGCATTCAGTTTTCTGAGGGTATTGACCTCATGGGTTTGCCAGGTTTCTTCCTGTTGCTGGCGACCAAACCTGGAACCTTTCTCCATCGCGCGGGCGCGACGGCTGCTGCGGTCTTTTCGACCCTCCTGGTAGCGGGCGGCCTGCTTGAAGCCTCGTTTGGTGGCTTCCTTGTAAACCTTGGCACAGCGAATCTCCTGGCCGCAGCGGACCACAAATACGTCTGCCTCCTTGCCGCTCATCAGCCGCGAGATGACCTCATCAACGAGGCCATCCTCGATCAGGGGAACAATGCGGGCTGGGATTTTCATGTCTGGTTTTATGACCTGGAAATTAGGGATGCTGGCGCGTTCATACGCCAAAAAGCTGCAAAAACGCATCTTCCAGTTCCACGGACGGTTGTAAAGGACTGTCGCGAGCGGGGCCCACGGGGGCGGCAGCGTTGAGGCGGCCTAGCGGCTGCCCGACAGTTCGCTCACCTCTCTGTGGGTCACCTCGCCCATGACCTTGGTCAGTCGAATTGCAGTGTCGTTACCCAGTGCGTTTGGCTGAATCTCGAGTACAAAAAACTTGATGCCCCACCATTGTGGTGAATCAGCCACAAAAATAGCCAGTGGTACCGGCTCCCCGGGTGTTGGGGTGAATGCAGGGGGAGACACCTGGGTCACCGTGTATTCGCGCCCGCGACTGTCGGATACGCGAAAGCCTGCCGTATCAAGATCAAGCTTGCCCAGCGAAGGCAGGGAATGAACTTCCAGCCTGAATATCATCTGGGAGCGTTCTGTGCGGTTTTTCTGGCGAGCGGAGCGAGCAGTTTCAATATCCACGAGTACAAGCCTGGCACTGAAGTTCTCGCTTTCGGCCACATCCTGGCTGAATCCACCTTTTTGGGTAAGTCCGTAGCGCGTTGCCTCTTCCCTGGTCACTGGAAACCACCGACCATCGGTTGTCAATCGAACCCGCCTGCCTTCAAGCGTTGTTGCAAAGCGGTCATCGCTGATGAATTCCCAACGACCGTCGGGGTAAAGGCGGACCTCACGACCGTCATCACCGATGGCCTGTTCTGCGACAGGCGGGGTCGATTCTTCGGCAACTGCGTATGACGGGAAGGATGAAAGCCCTGTAGCAGCGAACAGCGCGGCCAACAGGGCACGGGCAAGCTTCACCTAGAAGACGATCCGTGACAGGCTCTCGGCGACACACGCTGGTTTTTCCTGCCCTTGAACCTCAACTGTTACCTCTGTCATGGTTTCGATCATCCCGCCCTTGATTTCAGCCGTGCGCAGTACCCGGGTGGCGCGGATCATTGCGCCGACTGGTACCGGAGAGGGGAAGCGTACCTTGTTGAACCCATAATTGATGGTCATTTTCTGTCCCTCAATACGCGTATCTGTTTCCGGGGCAGGCTCGGCCCGTCTGCCAAGAATACCCAGGATGGACAGCGTCAGTTGGCCGTGGGCAATGGGACCGCCAAATGGCCCATTTTTGGCGCGCTCGACATCCACGTGGATCCACTGGTGGTCGCCAGTGGCATCGGCAAACTTGTTAACCATCTCCTGGGTCATTTCTACCCAGTCGCCGGGTGGCTGCTCCCCGCCGATGCGTGACTTGAGCGTTTCCAGCGCACTTTCGATTTGTGACATGAGTGTCTCCCTTGTTTGACTTTAGTGATTGTCTGTCGTGATTGTCTGTCGTGATTGTCTGTCGTGATTGTCAGTCGTGATTGTCAGTCTGCTATGTTGCGAGTCCGCGCTGCCGCGAACTTCTCTGGCGTATCAGCCTGTCAGGCTCATACTCGCGCCACCGGAAATCTACCACAAAGTGGCCTCCCGGATGGATGCTGTTTTAATTCGCAGCAGTAATCGCTATGTTGAGTGAAAAGCGAGGGAGTGATGTTATGGCAATCAGCCTGACAAAACCGTTTACACCGCTGACCGAGACCTCGGTTGCGCACTTGCCCGGTCATATGGGCGTCTTTGAACTGGCTGATGTGGCGGGTTGCATTGTCTTTATTGGTTTTGCAGGGGGTCGTTCATTGTTTGGCCTGCGCGGTGAGATTGGTGCTCACCTGGGGAAGGGTGACGCCTGTTCGTTCCGGTACGAGGTGAACACCGCCTACTTGACGCGGTTCCAGGAACTGCTGATGGTGCATGTGGCAAAACATGGCAGGTTACCGGTTGGCAACAGCGGGATGGAAATCCCACGGCTTGGAAAATTGTCCATTGGAGAGGGAGGATAGTATGGATCTCAAAATGACCGAAGAGCAGCAGATGATTACTGCCATGGTGCGACGTTTTGTTGCCGAGGAAATTTATCCACTCGAGATGCACCTGGACCCTGACGCTGACTCGCTGCCTGAGGATGACAAAAACCGGCTTGTTGCCAAGGTCAAGGAAATGGGGCTTTACGGACTCGATATCCCGGTTGAGTTTGGTGGACCGGACATCGACATGGTAACTCGAACGCTTATCGCAATCGAAATGTCTCAACACCGGGCGGGGCTATACGCGCCCTGTTATGGTGTGTTTGGTGGAGCTGGTCTGGCCCAGTTGTTCGAGGCCAACGAAGATCAGAAGGAACGCTACCTCTATCCAACCTTACGCGGTGAAAAGTCCGGTTTTTTTGGGCTCACAGAACCCTCGGGCGGTTCGGACCCGGCTCGCGCCATTCAGACAAAAGCTGTCGCTGATGGAGATGACTGGGTTATTAACGGCGGTAAGATATTCATTTCTGGCGCGGACAAGGCAGACTTTGGCCTGGTCTTTGCCCGGACCTCTCCAGACAAGGGCAGGGGCGGGGTTACCTGCTTTATCGTCGACACGGACACCCCCGGCTTCCACGTACGTCGTATTGTGCACACATTGCGCTCGGCAAGGTACGCCACTGAGTTACAGTTTGAGGATATGCGTGTCCCGGCAGCCAACATCCTGGGTGAAGTGAACAAAGGCTTTGCCATTGCCAATGACAGGCTGTCGCGCCAACGAATTCCTTATGCTGCCGGGTGTATTGGTGTTGCCATCAAGGCCCATGATCTCGCGTTGGCATACTCGCAGGTGCGCGAGACCTTTGGTGCCCCTTTGTCCTCCCGGCAGGCGATACAATGGATGCTGGTAGATAATGAAATCGATATCAAACAATCTACCTGGGTGACGCTGGAAGCAGCCGATCGGGCTGAACGTGGAGAGTCATTTCGCAAGGAGGCGGCGATGTGCAAACTTGTTGCAACCGAGGCTGCAAGCCGGGTTGTCGACAGATGTATCCAGATCCACGGAGGATATGGTGTCACCAAAGACTTCCCGTTCGAGCGCTGGTATCGCGAGATGCGTATCAGACGAATCGGAGAGGGCCCAAGCGAGGTGCAGCGCCATATTATTGCGCGCGATATCCTGGGCGCGAGCCTCAGATAGAACGCTCGTGCCTGACTCAGCGCAGGAATAACTCATTTAGAAGGAGACGCCAATGACAGACACATTGCCACTATCCCGGTACACGGTACTGGATCTGACGATTGCGCGAGCGGGTCCCACGGCTGTTCGGCTACTTGCTGACTGGGGCGCAAACGTGATCCGCATCGAACCACCACCGGCAGTCGACAGTTCCGGTGGGTCGGTGACCGGTGCGCAGGATGGCCCGGATCAGCAAAACCTGCACCGCAACAAGCGCGGGCTTGCCATTGATCTGAAGAGCGAAGCGGGCGCCACACTTTTTCAAAGCCTGGTGGCGCAGGCGGATGTTGTGGTGGAAAACTTCCGCGCTGACGTGAAGCAGCGCCTGGGCATCGAATACGATCAGCTCAAGACCATCAACCCACGGATTATTCTGGCGAGCATTTCCGGCTTTGGCCAGGATGGGCCTTATTCAGACCGGCCTGGCGTTGACCAGATTGTGCAGGGAACCAGTGGCCTCATGTCGATAACGGGTGAACCCGGGCGCGGACCGATGCGAGTTGGCATCGCGATCTCTGATACGAGCGCTGGCATGTTTCTTGGTCAGGGCATATTGCTTGCCCTGTTGCACCGGGAACACACGGGTGAGGGGCAATGGGTGCATACGTCGCTGCTCGAGGCCATGCTGAGCAAGCTGGACTTCCAGGGGGCGCGTTACACCATGAATGGTGAAGTTCCGGAACAGCAGGGCAATTTTCACCCATCGCAGGTACCTATGGGGCTGTTCGAGTCAAGCGACGGGCAGGTGAACCTGGCGGCCAGTACCGGCAAAATGTGGGGTAATTTTTGCCGGGCGCTCAAGGCAGATGAGCTGATGAAAAAACCCGAGTACGC
>CAYGNA010000054.1:10957-15207 GCA_964351065.1 uncultured Pseudomonadales bacterium | reverse complement strand
CTGCGAAAACAGGAGGTTAAGCATTAGCAATGTTTATTGCCAGCCACAGCAAGCGCTGCACACGCACAACGACGGTGCGCGTCAGCTAGCCAATACCCCGAATTGTCAAAGATCAATCACAATCTCGTCGGTGAAGGCGCGGGAGCAACAAATCATCATGACCTGACCTGATTGCTTCTCTGCTTCAGAAAGTACGAAGTCGCGATGATCAGGCGTCCCGGCAAGCACAGCAGTTTCGCAGGTACCGCAGATGCCCTGGCCGCAGGAGAAGGCAGCGTCCATTCCCTGCTCCAGCAGGGCGTGCAGAATGGTGCTGTCTTCACGAACCAGCAATCGCCTTCCTGAACGAGCTAACACAACCGTAAACGCAGTTTTCATCAGTTTGGATATACTGACTGGCAGAGCCCAGGTCAATCAACAATTGCGGAAAATGAAGCCACTGACAAAAGCGACCAAAACAGCGCTTAAACAAATTGCCGATCCAGTTCGAGCTGTTCAACAACAGACCTATATGAAGTCAGTGATGCCATACCACGGCGTTGCTGCGCCCGAGGTAGACAAACTCTGCAAGACTCTGTTCGAGGAGTATCCAGTCTTTGACCAGGCCGCCTGGCATGAGGCGATACTCGATTTATGGCGCAATGCGGATCATCGTGAGGAACGTTACGTCGCTGAAAATCTTGCCGGCACAAAACGCTACCGACAGTTTCAGACACCCGCGACTGTCAGCGTTTATCGCGAGATGATTGTGACCGGCGCCTGGTGGGACCTCGTCGATGGTCTCATCAACCGCTTTAGCGAGTTGCTCACTGATCATCCGGTCACCACCGAGCGAAAGATGCGTACCTGGGCAACTGTCAAAAACATCTGGCAGCGACGCATTGCGATCCTTTGCCAGCTCAACATGAAGCAGGCCACAGATACCCACCTGCTTGAATTTGTCATCCTGCAAAACGCAGGCGACAAAGCGTTCTTTATTTGCAAGGCAATCGGATGGGCACTGCGCAGTTATTCGGTGACTGATCCTGACTGGGTTGTCGCCTTCGTTCGCGCACATGAGGAAACGCTCAGCTCACTTTCCCGACGTGAGGCACTAAAACGTTTGGCCAAAAATCGACCGCTAGCGTAACCTTATGGCTGGTGGTTGCTAATCTTCGCCTGCCAGATTAGCTAGCCAGAACCATGACGCGACCAGGTACGCGCCCCTGGGTAAAACAGCAGGATGCCCAACATGACGAGACAGTTTGCTGACAGGATTTGATGTTTACTCAATGAGACGCGCATTGTCTTTCTCCGTGCTGTGACAGGCTTTCGAGATTATCCACAAAACACACTCAAAAACCTGCCAAAAAACCTTCTCAACCGGCGTGAAAAGGTGCAGAACCAATATGCTATTTCGTGAGTTGTAACCGCAGGTACAGATTCCTGCCATACCCCGGGACTCTCGCACCAACCGGCACGTCGCTGCCCACGACGCGGTTGTAGCCCGTCAGGTGGTCCTGGTACTCACGATCGAACAGGTTTTCTACACCGACCGAGACGTGCAAAGCAGGCGCCGGACGCCACTCCCCCTGCACGTTGATCAGGGTGTAGCTGTCACTGGGCCGCTCACTATTTTCGATCGAGACATGATTCTGGGCACCATGCCAGACGCCTTCCAGACGCGCACCAACATTGGCAGCCTGCCAGTTAAGCCCCAGCATCAGTCTCGGCGGCGTAATACGGTAGAGGTTGTCATTGATATCCCGCCGTTCACCCCGCACCAGCGTGTAACTGCCATCAATATCAAACTGCTCTGCAAGGGAGAGGCCGAAGTCTGCTTCAACACCAACCAGGCGCGCATCCAGATTGCGGAACATCAGCGGTGTTGGATCGCCGTTCATGTTGGACACCATCTCAACCGGAGAGTCGATTACACCCGGTGTTGCGTCAAACGGCGCTCCCTGAATGTAATTGTCAATGCGGGACACAAAGAGGGTTGTTCGGACAAAACCCCGTTCAAAGTAGTAGTCAAATCCGGCATCCAGTGTGGTGGCAGCCTCGGTCTCAAGATTGGTCTGGCCAACATAGGTATTGCCATCAGCCAACCCTGCGCTCGCCTCGGTGGGCAGCCAGGCAAATCGCTCAACGTACCCTGGGGCACGATGTTTGCGGGTCAGCGATGCGCGCCATGTTGTGCTGCCACGGGTGATCCAGGTACGGGCGAGCAGGTCAGCCGTTGTATCCTCCCAATCCCTGTCGACCATATTAAAGGCTGTCGCGAGACCAGTCGGCATCATGGGTACAGCGGCACCCGTGCTGGCATCACCTGCACTGGCCGAATGCTGATCAATTCTGCCACCCAGCTCTACCTGCAGACCGGTTGTGGCAGGTCGCCACTGCAGCCAGGCACCACTTCTCTCCATGATCACATCTGGCAGGCTCGCCAGGAAAAACGCAGCGTTGCTCGGATTGGTTATCAGCGCTGACTTGTCTGCGCGTTCAGTATCAACGCCCACTGCCAGGCTGCCATCGCCCATAGGCAGATCAACACCGAGCGCCCCCACCCAGGTTTGTGCCCCGGTTAATGTACGCCGATACATAGTCATCATTGCAGGTGGCGGTCGAAGACCAAAGTTATTCATACCGTGGTCGACGTCGGTATAGCCAACAGAACCATGCAGGCGCACCTCACCGATGCCAGTTTCAAACGACACCCTGGCGAAATCGGTTTCGACAAACTCAATGTCCATCGCAAACGGTGCATTCCCCGTGGGGCCGGTTTCCTGCCGCCTGACTTCAACCTCGAGTGAACTGTCATCGCGTCGCAGGCCTGTTACAAAACCGTAGACACGTCGCTCGAACAGGGTTGAGGCGATTTCACCACCGGGGTAAGACTGGTTGTCACCACGCTCATCAGAAAACAGAACAAAGGCACGCCAGTCGTCACTTGACATGCCCGCGACGCCACCAACGGCATGGCTGTTATCCACGCTACGGCCAACCATACCAATATCGTAATGCAGGCCACCACTACCGTATGGCACCTGTTTGAGCTGCGCATTCAGACTACCAACCAGTGCCTCGGGCATAGACAGGTCTGGTGAACCGCGGCTCACCTCAACATGGTCGACAAGCACAAGCGGTGCGTAGTGCAGCGGCGGGTCCATCATGTTGGGGCCGCCGCTGTGAAATCGTTGGCCATTGATGCTGACCCCAACGCGCGTCCCAAACATACCGCGGTACTGTACCTGCCCAGACAGGGGACCATTGTTGACAAGTGCAGCGCCGGGCAAGCGACCTACCAGCGCACCCAGGTCAGTCGGTGCTGTTGTCGCCGCAGCGGGGCGCACAATTTCTTGTGTCACGGGTTCCCGCACACCAGTCACCCGAATAACATCTTCAAAAACTGCTTCTTCCGCAATAAGGGTAGAAGCACAAAGGCTCGCGCCAAGACAAACGGCAAACGCCGCAACTTTTTTACTGTTCATTAAATTCTCCGTGTACTACAGCTGGTAACAATGACCAGGTAGCAATGCATCAGGTTGTGTCAAAACAAGTGCCCGTTAACGGGCAAAGACAGGCTGATATCAGGAGATTTCTGGTGGGCCCCGGGAGGGAAGATGCAGGTATCGGGCGGCATGCGGATGTTCGCCAGCCAGTTCGAGTTCAGTGACACCACTCTGGGCCTGCGTCTCAACATCCGGGATTGCCAGCACTAGCGCAACTGCTCCGGCAAGCGCAAACGGACAAAGCTCGCTGGCTGAATCTGGATGTTCATCCGCTGGGTCAGTGTCACTCTGTGTTGCTATATCAAGTGCTGTTGAATCAAGTGCTGTTGAATCAAGTGCTGTTGAGACAGGCAAGCTCAACCGACCCGCCGGGTCTATCAGTGCGCCGCTATTCACATCCAGCAAAACGGTTCGGCTGTCAAAGCCGGAGCAGATCGTGATCTCTACCAGGCCGGTCTGCGCGTTTCGCGCCAGCATCATGCCCTGGGGCAATAACGCCGATACAAGCAACAGCATCGTGGCAAACTGCGCGATTGTCTTGTTAAGTGTGCGACGGCTGATGTTCATGACAACCTGAAGATCCAAACGAAGCGAGAGGTTAGCTAACCCGGGTACCTGGTGTCTACTCCGGAACCTCTCTAATCAGCCTCCCCATGACGCAACTCAATGGATCCCAGACGATTCGTCGTATTCACCCTGATCCATACTGTCGATCAGCTGAACACACTACAGAGATAGCATCTGCCCCACAGGGAGCAC
>CAYGNA010000054.1:0-10857 GCA_964351065.1 uncultured Pseudomonadales bacterium | reverse complement strand
CACAGGGAGCACTGGGCAGCGCTGTAGCGCCAGCCAGTGTCTCTATCAGGTGGCATCTATCAGTAACAGTGGATTTAACGAGGCGGCTCTTCCATCAACCCAAACACACGGGCAGCGCGAAGCGCGTGCCCAGCGGTTGCACCATGGATACCGTGACTCGCTTCAAACAGTTCTCCGGCCAAACCAGTTGGCCCCCAGACTTCGGCATTCCCATGCAGTGCGGTCAATGACGCATAACCGGCACGAACAGTACCCAGATCTGTGCTCTCACCCGGTTCATACTCGGTATCAACCAGTTCAAAATAGATGTGCCCGTCTTTGACCGCCGAGACCGAACTGCGCACGGAGTTAAACGCGGCAAGTTCAGACCATCGAACTCCCTTCAATGCCGACAGGGGTACCGCTGGTACGTTAAGATTCACCGCGCCGCGCGGCGGGCCCGCCAGCAATATCGGCAAAACATCCAGGGCAATACGGGCAGCCACATCCCAATACCAATGCGTACCCGTGTCGAGGCTTACTGCAAGACCAGGCATACCAAAATTCTGTGCCGTCAGTGCGGCACCCACCGTACCGCTGTGCAGCGTCGAACGACCCGTATTGAGCCCTGCATTGATCCCGGAAACAACCGCATCCGGTGGTGGACCGAAGGCACCAAGCTGGGCTGCCACCACGCAAAGCGCGGGCGGACCCGCGATTGCATATGCCGGCCCGTTGAAACCATCAATTCGACTTTCAGTCACCTTAATCGGCAGTTCCGCAGAAACGCGCCCCAGTGAAGTTGCGGTACCCGAAGCATCATGGTCGGGTGCGACAACAAACACGTCATGTCCGGCACGTTCAACCCAGCGGGCCAGTTCATGGATACCGGGGCTTTCCACACCGTCATCGTTGGTGATCAATATACGCATAGGTGTTCCCTGTTTGCTACGAGCCAGATCAAGCGTTGGCGCAGAGTTTACCAGTTCTCGCGTGCACCCCTGCCAATTGTGAGAGCAATTGTTAACAAACCATACAGGACTTCCCCGTTCTATTTACAGCGGCTCTGAAGTAGTATCGACTCTTGCGATGCGACAAGGCCCTTATATGACGGCGGAATCGGCTGCCGGCACGCTGGCACAAGAACAAGCGACTCGCAGGGAAGCGAAAGCCAACCGCGAGCGTATGGTTGTGCTCAGGGTTTATAACTACTTCCGTATCGTCCTGTCATTCCTGCTTATTATTCTCTTTTTCGAGTTGGAGGGGCGACGATTTGTCGGCACTCTGGAACCACGCTGGTTCCAGATCCTCATGCTGGCCTACCTGGCGCTTAACGTCGCGCTGGGGTTTGCTGTCCTGCTCGATTCGCGCGACCGATTCGCGAGCGCAAACCGCATTGGCTCTATCGTGATGATCGATATATTCCTGCTATCCCTGGTCCTGCTGACCAGCGGTGGTGTGGACAGCGGGCTGGGCTATCTGCTGGTTTTCTCCGTGGCTTTTGGCAGCGTTATGATGAGCGGCCAGATGTCGTTTCTATTCCCTGCCTTCGCCACGGTCAACAGTATCTCGGTTGAACTTTATCTGGACAGGACTGGCGCTGTAACTGGCAGCCAACATTTTTTTGAAGTGGCAATACTGGGGGTCGCGTTTTTTGTCGTGAACCTCTTCTTTCAGTATGTGGCTCGTCTGGTAGCAAAACGCGAGCAGGAAGTAGTGAATCTCGAGATGCTGGACCAGATGCACCGACTGGCGGAGGCATCAAGACACGACCTGGAGATTTCAAACGCCAGATTCAATGCACTGCTTCGCTCAACCGGTGAGGGGGTGCTCGAACTCGATCTGAAAGGAGAAATTCGCTTTGCGAACCAGCGCGCTTGCGAGCTGCTGGAGCTTGATCATCGGGAGCTGACAGGACGCGATATCCGCCTGTTTATGGTCAGAGTCAACCTGGCCGAAGTTGACGAACCGCCCCACATACCACGCTTGTTTCGCCTGCTACAGGGGTCAGACAGCGTCAGCTTCGACCCAAATCGATGGCAGACCGCAACCGGCAAGACGTTTCTTGTCAGCTACACCTGCGAACCCACCAGTGAATCGATTGATGCCGATACTGGTCTTGTGGTGCTGTTCCGCAACGTGACGGCAGAGCGCGAAAATGAGGAACGTCTTCAGTACCTTGCCAATTACGACTCGCTGACAGGGCTCGCTAACCGTACCAATTTCAAGGAAGTGCTGCGCAGCGCCATCTACCGCGCACGCCGCTCCAATCGAGGACTGGCCGTACTACTGATCGACACCGATCATTTTACGATCATCAATGAGGAGAGAGGTCAGGCGATTGGCGACGAGACCCTCAAGATCATTGCTGCCCGCATACAGGCTCAGGTGCGTGAAGGCGATCTGGTCGCGCGCCTGCACGGTGATCAATTCGCGGTCATGCTGGTGGACCTGGACCAGGATGAGGATGCTGCGATTGTTGCAGACAAAATCAACGCTTCTGCCACAGCACCGTTTGAGGTTGGAAGCGCCACACTCACAATCAGTGTAAGCATCGGCATTTCCGTGATGGGGTCAGTTCAGCAGGACGCTGATGGTCTTGTCAGTGCTGCCACGTCAGCAATGCAAACGGCGAAGAGTAGCGGACGCAATACCTATCGTTTTTTCGAGGCCGACGTGCAGCGCAAGGCGGACGAGAAAAAGCGTGTGCAGGTGATGCTGCGTGACGCCATTGAACACAATGAATTTACGCTTGTGTTCCAGCCTATTGTTTCGCTGAAGGAGAGTCGGATTTATAGCTCAGAGGCCCTGATTCGCTGGCACCCAGCCAGTGTCGATGGCCCTGTGGGACCCGATATTTTTATCCCCATTGCAGAAGAATCCGGCCAGATCAACCTGATAGGTAGCTGGGTGCTGAGTACGGTTTCGCGCCAGGTTTGTGAGTGGGAAAAAGAGCTGGGGCGCTTTCCTTCGATCGCCATCAACGTGTCCTCCAAACAGCTGCGCAATCATGAGTTTCGCGAACAGTTTCAGGAGATCCTTCGAACCCATAGCCTGCCTGTTGATGTGGTTGAAATGGAGCTCACCGAGACAGGTGTGATGGAAGACCCGGAGACATCACTGCAGGAGCTTATTCGCCTGCGCGACCTTGGCGTCAAGATCTCGATTGATGATTTTGGCACCGGCTACTCGTCGCTCGATTACCTGCGCCGGTTACCGCTGGATCTGCTGAAGATAGACCAGAGCTTCACCCGGGGTATTGGCCAGTCAGAAAACGATGAGGAAATCGTTCGTGTCATGATTCGGATGGCTCACGCCATGGGACTGCGAGTTATCTGTGAGGGGGTCGAAACGCGCGAGCACGTCGACTTCCTGCTGGCGCACGACTGTGACTTTGCCCAGGGTTACTTCTTCAGCCGACCCAAAAGCATAGAGGACCTGACCGAGCTGTTTCGCCAGGGTCGCGATCAAACTTTTAACCTGTTTGAAGGGCTGGATGTGTGACGGGCTGGATGTGTGAAGGGCTGGATGTGTGAAGGGTGTGCCCGCCTTGTGATTTTCGATTCTGGTGGGTAGTGGTGGCGGGAAATCTTGCGGGTATGAGATCTCTCCGCTACAGCCCTGCGGGCTTCCGGTCGAGATGACAAGGTAGCCGCATACCCTGTCATTTCGAATGGAGCGGCGCAGCCGCGGAACGGAGAAATCTCAATCCTCGGGATCTCCCCCTCCAGTCGCGCCGGCCATCCGTCGGGAAGGCGACTAGCGGGCGACAACCGACCGCGGCGCCTGATCCACTTCGTAATTCACGATCACCCGACCATCGGTGTAGTCCGGGTCCAGCAACCTGATGCGATCAAGCAGTTCCTGCTTGAATGACGACTCAATAATGACGCCGCGGCCCGGCCATATTCTGAACTTGATCCGGATGTAGCGCTTGCCGGAAGCCGTGACCTGCACATCACCCACCTCCACCGGGGCGCGAAGAATGGCGGGAAACTGTTCCTTGACACTCTCCACCATCAACGCGATGACTTTCTCGATCCCCTTGTTGGTGCCGTCATCGTCAACCAGCGCAACATCAACCAGGCAACGTATATAACCACGCGGGTAATTGATCAGGCTAGCCAGGGTCCGGTTGGGAATGTATACATCGGCGCCCATGGCGTTCTGGAACACCGTAAAACGCATGCCAATCGACTTGACGATGCCCGTTTGCCCGGAAATCTCGACCATGTCATTAATTTCCACCAGATCCGACAGGATGACAGTGAGACCTGTTATCACATCCTGCACAATGCTCTGGCTACCGAAACCTACCGCCAGCCCGATCACACTCGCAGTAGCGAGATAGGCGGTAATCGACACACCCATCTCCGCCAGGACAAGTCCGATGGCAAAAAAATATATGGAAAAAACGGCGCTGCCAGCAAAGAGCTGAACCACGGTACGCAGTTTGGTGAGACGTGTACCAGCAAACAGCTCACCAAGCTTGAGGAACAGGGATCGAACCAGGGTTGCCAACAGGTGTGAAAACCCTGCTAACACCGCCACGATGACAACCCTTGGCAGGGCTGTCATCGCGTTCAGCTGGTCGATCAGGTCAATATCCAATAACGGTTACCGGGGTTAAGCTCCTCAGTTGGCTGCTACCGCTTCTGTGTCCAGGTCTTCAATCAACACATCAGATGGTGTCCGTTGTTTCTGCAGCCGAGCCGCGACTTTCTCTGCCTCGGTCATGGCACGCAGCACGTTGTTGCCGGCAATTGCTGCAATATCCTTGTCGCTGTAGCCTCGTCGAATCAGTTCAACAAACAGGTTCGGGTAGGTAGACACATCTTCAAGTCCTACAGGTCCGGGTGGCATGCCATCATAGTCACCGCCGAGACCAATGTGTTCGATACCCGCTATCTTTCGCACATGGTCGATATGATCTGCCACTTCATCAAGCGTGGCTTTGGGTGCTGGATTAGCTGCCATCCATGCATCCATCTCCGCTTCAACACGTGCCGGTTCATAAGGGTAGACTGCCTCGAGCCTGGCGCGTTCACCCGCCCGCGTTACCTGGTGCATGCGCACTGGTTCAGAAATGTATGAATAGAAGAAGGTCACCATGACCACGCCGCCGTTTTCCTTAACACGCAACAGCACATCGTCGGGTACGTTGCGGGTATGCGCAACCAGCGCACGCGCGGATGAATGAGAAAAAATAACGGGGGCTTCGGCTACATCCAGAGCATCATGCATGGATTCTGCACTAACATGGGAGAGGTCAACGAGCATGCCAAGACGATTCATCTCGCGCACCACTTCCTTGCCGAACTCTGTTAGCCCGCCATGCCGCGGCACGTCCGTTGCGGAATCCGCCCATGCCAGACTCTTGCCATGGGTCAGCGTCATATATCGTGCGCCTGCCTCGTACATCATGCGCAGCACCGCCAAAGAGTTATCGATGGCGTGGCCGCCTTCTATCCCCATCATCGATGCAATTCGCCCTGCCTTGTGAATGCGCCTGACGTCTGCTGCCGTGTATGCCATTTCCAGGTCTTTCGGATACCGCGCTGCGAGCCGCTTCACAAGGTCCATCTGCATCAGTACACTGGCGGGATCGCCGGGACTGCCACCGTATTCCCTCACTGGCACATAGACAGACCAAAACTGACCACCCATCATGCCGGCCCGCAGGCGGGCGATATCAGTGTGGGTAGGTCGTTCCAGCTGGGTAAGGTCATCCTCGATATCAAGCTGTGACAGCCGGTTACCAACCCGCATCCGGTATTGGAATGGCAGGTCATTATGGCCATCAATCAATGGCGTCTTCTTCAGCACACGCGTCACGCGTTCGAGCGCGTCCGAGTCCGCAGCAAATGTTATGGAGGAAGCAGCCATGCCCAGAATCAGCAGGCAGGACTTCAGTATAAGGAATTTAAGTTTGATGGCGGTATCTCCTGAAATGTCGCACGCCTGAAGATGCTAGCACATTCGATGCCAGTGTTAGCGTCAGCACCGGACTTCAGCTAAAGTTCGCGCATGGAAAACCCCGCTAACCCAGCCAACAACGATTCGGCCCTGCAGGAACTGCTGCCCATGGATGCTGCCCAGGCACTCGTGCAGCAGACCCTGACATGGATACAGACAAACCTCTTTAACCTGGATGTCGCCATTCAGCTTGGTCTTATGATAGGCGCAATCGTACCAGCCGCCCTGTTCGGTCAAAGGCTGAGCCTGCTCGTTCGCGAGCAGTTATTACCCAGGGTTACGCTGTCCTTCCTCAACAGACTGGTACAGGCTATCAGCGTACTGGCGGTGCCCATTGTGCTGTACCTTGCACTGACCGTTATCAACATAGCGCTGCGGAGTGCCGGGCAACCTACAGACTGGGTGGGCGCCGCTATAGCGCTTATGAATGCCTGGATACTGGTACGCATTGTCACGCTTGTGATTCAGTCACCCTTCTGGTCTCGATTTGCCTTTTTTGTTGCCTGGCCCATTGCCGCACTGGACGCTTTTGGTGCGCTCGGCCCTGTTGTGGAGCAAATGCGAGAACTGTCGATTCCACTTGGGGAGAACGATGCGGGCCAGCCGGTTGATATCAGCCTCTTTGATGTCATTCGCACACTGATCTATTTTGGCGTTCTGTTTGCCGGTGCCAACATCCTCAGCAAGGTGCTGCAACAGCAGATTGAGCAGATTGATGAACTCAGTCCGTCCCTGAAAGCACTGCTTGGTAAAGTACTCAACGTCATACTGCCCATCATTGCCCTGCTGATTGCGTTTCAGATTGTGGGCTTCAATGTGGCCACGCTTGCTGTATTCAGTGGCGCAGTGGGCCTGGGTATTGGCCTCGGCATGCAGCGAATCATCGCGAACTTTGTTGCGGGCTTTACGCTGATTGCAGACAAATCCATCAAGCCTGGCGACGTGATTGAAATCGACGGTACCATGGGGTGGATTACCGCCATGCAGGCGCGCTATGTCGCCGTAAGGACCCGGGATGGCACAGAACTGCTGATACCCAATGACCGGTTTATGAGTGAAGGGCTGATCAACTGGTCACGTTCAGACGAGGTTATTCGTCTGCACACACCGTTCGGCGTTTCCTATAAAACCCGCGACCTGCGCGCGGTGCAGACGCTGGCTGTTGACGCAGCAAAATCCGTGAACCGGGTCATTGTCGAGCCGGGGCCAGTCTGCAACCTGGTGGAGTATGGCGACAGCTCGGTCAATTTTGATCTCAGGTTCTGGATCAGGGATCCACAAAATGGTCTCTCCAATGTCCGCAGTGATGTGATGCTGGAGATCTGGGACCGACTGCATGAGGCTGGCATTGAAGTGCCCTTCCCTCAGCGTGACCTGCACATTAAATCCTGGGCGACAGATGCAGTGCCACCCAGGGATTAGCCTGGGTCAGACAATCCCATAGGCATAGACTGCTGCAGCGACTTTCGCAAACCCCGCTATGTTGGCGCCTCGCACATAGTTCATGAAGCCGTCTACTTCGCCGTGTTCGACGGCGCGACGATGGATGTCTTTCACGATCTGCTTGAGGCGTCCGTCCACCTCCTCTGCCGACCAGCTATAGCGCATTGAGTTCTGGCTCTGCTCAAGTCCGCTCACCGCCACACCACCCGCATTAGACGCCTTGCCAGGTGCATGCATGATCTTCTTCAGCGCAAGGTACTTCATCGCCTCGTTGGTGGCAGGCATGTTCGCACCCTCGCAGACTGCAAGCACGCCATTGTCGACCAACTTCTCGGCGTCTGACAACGTCAACTCGTTCTGGGTCGCACAAGGCAAAGCAATGTCACAGTCGATCCCCCAGGGATTCTGGTCCTTGTGAAAATCGACAGTTTCAAACTTGTCAGCCACGCGACTGATGCGGCCACGCTCAACTTCCTTGACCAGCTTGACGTACTCCAACTGCTCGTGGGTCAGGCCATCCTTGATGTAAATCATGCCCGAAGAGTCACTCATGCTTACCACGCTTGCGCCCAACTCGATGGCCTTCTCTGCGGCGTAAATAGCAACATTACCGCTACCGCTGATGGCTACACGCTTGTCGTCGAGTGCCTCTCCATGATGGTTCAGCATTTCGTCCAGGAAGTAGACACAGCCATACCCAGTCGCCTCTGTGCGAATGGCACTACCACCATAGCCACTACGCTTGCCCGTCATCACACCAGCCCAGCGATTTTGTAATTGGACATACTTGCCAAACAGGTAGCTGACCTCACGCGAGCCTACGCCAATGTCGCCAGCGGGTACGTCCACGTCCTCACCGATGTGCCGTGATAGTTCCACCATCATCGCATGACAGAATCGCATGACTTCCCGATCGCTCTTGCCCTTGGGATCAAAATTTGACCCGCCTTTGGCGCCGCCCATGGGAAGCCCCGTGAGTGCGTTTTTGAATATCTGCTCAAACCCGAGGAACTTGAGTACGCTGTGGGTTACGGTTGGGTGAAATCGCAGACCTCCTTTATAAGGGCCAAGTGCATTATTGAACTGCACCCGCCAGGCGCGATTGGTCTGGATATGACCATTGTCATCTTCCCAGGTCACGCGAAACGAAATGGTTCGGTCGGGTTCGGTAAGCCGCTCCAGGATACTCGCCCGGCGATAATCGCCATGCTCAAGGTACCAGGGCATAATCGACTCAACCATCTCCTCAACTGCCTGCTGAAATTCTGATTCGTATGGATTGCGGTGCTTGAACTCCCGCATGAACTGGCCTACTTCCTGCTCGACGTTATCACTCATAATGGTGTTTCTTGATCCTGTTGTCGTATTGGGGAACACTCCCTCGCCTGCGAATTGTACCGACTTCCATCAACGAGTCGGAAAAATTACATATCCGATTGCTCCTCCGGTGGGCAGACATACAGATGCACCGTTCCCTGTGATTCGCCAAAATGGGTCACCGAATTCGAAACACATTCGCGGATCCTGCCAGAGGCAACACCAAAACTGTCGGAAATTTTTACAACCCACATTTCTCTGTCCGAGATGCTACCGCCCTTCTCCACTGATCGCTCCTGGCCCCAAAACAGGGGCCTGAGATGAAAGGCTCCTGTACTGACCAGGGCTTGGAGAAGGCTCGACAGGAAAGTGTCGGTTTCATAAACATAGAGCGTGTATGTCGATATATTTTACAACCCCAATTTTCGGAATATATGAAGTCTTTATAAAACAATAGGTTATTTATATGGCATTGTTTTTGCTTGTTCAATGTCGAGGTACCCGAACAATTCTGGTACACACTAACTACTCATCACAGACCCTGGGTGGACTGCCAAATGGCCAAACATCTCTTGAAGAACCTGAAACAAGCTGTACTCATGACGTGCTTAACTGCAGCGGCCTCATCGGCTGGCGCATCCGTTATTTTTGAGGACAACTTTAACGCCAACAACTTCTACTCTATCTGGAATGTCAGCGACCCCAATGTCGATGTCGGTAATTACACTGATCTCTGCGACAACGGCGCCGGGGGTTATTGTGTCGATACAGAAGGCACAGGCGCGTCTTCCAATGCCACTTTCAACATCATTACACCTATTGCATTGCTTGTTGCTGGTGACTACACCTTCTCCTTTGACTGGGGCAACAATTTTGGTTCTTACAATGCGGGCAACAACATTCTCAACTGGCTGATCAACTCGGACCAGGGACTTGTTGCTTCGGGTTCAATTAACAGCGGTGCCGCCGCCGATCACACCTACGAGACCGCAAGCTTCGCTTTCTCAAGCGCAACACCCAATACCAATGCCGTGATCAGCTTCGCGCAGGTCGGTGCTGAAGGTGACTGGGGCGGTACCATTCTTGACAACGTAAAATTTGAACTCGTTAACGCCTACCCGGTGCCAGCACCAGCACCTGCACTACTTCTCGGTCTTGGCCTGCTTGGCCTTGGTACATTGCGAAGCCGCAGGGGTTAGTCGCCAACTTCCAGCCAGTGTGCCTGTCTGGCACGCCAAATCGGCACACTGGTTTTATTGTTCCAAATGGGACACCCACGGATCTTCGCCCTATTCAAACCCAATATACGAGACAAAATTGCCGTTGTCTTCGCGCACAGATTTCACGTCGTTGGCGGCAAAATCAAAGTCGGGCCAACCCATTGCAACACACGTCATAATGGTTTGATCGGCAGGTATTTTGGCGTGCTCTCGCACAACTGAAGACTGCATAATGCCCTGACCATTGATAACCGAGCCAAGACCTCGGGTCCAGGCGGCCAGAACCAAACCATATACAGCAGCACCTAAATCAAAGTGGGCGATGGTGTCATGCTCCATGGTTTTCTCACAGGTCACGACAATAGATACCGGGGCGTCAAACTGACGGAACCCGCGCATCACCCAGTCCTGACGTTTTTCTGCATCTTCACGGGCAATTCCCATCACGGCAAAAAGCTGCTTCGCGATGTCAACCTGGCGTTGCCGATAAGCACCTTCGTAGCCATGGTTCATTCTGATTTCCCGATCAACATTGGCGCCAGACATCATTTTTGCTGTATTACCTTCCCGGATACGATCCAGCGGCTCTCCAGTTACAACATGGAAAAACCAGGGTTGGGTGTTCATAGATGAGGGTGCACCCTTGGCAACCGCAATAATCTCGGCAATCAATTCTTTTGGTACCGGTTTGTTCTTGTAACCCCGGATACTACGTCGTTCCTGTACGAGGGCATCGAGTGCACTGGCTTCCATCTGAGCTCCACCTGTCATTGAAGAAAAGAGAAACCTAATTGAACCGCCTATCGAAAATCAAGATACATCAGTGACAGTAATGTATGCCCTGTAGCTTTGAGGGGGGATTTGGACACACACCTAGGGGGATTTGGACACACACCTCACGCATGCTGACACTTGGAGAGAG
>CAYGNA010000053.1:0-15219 GCA_964351065.1 uncultured Pseudomonadales bacterium | reverse complement strand
TTGCTAAAACGAGATCTCTCCATTACGGCCCTACGGGCCTTCAGTCGACATGACGTGAGTCCATTACGGCCCTACAGGTCTTCAGTCCACATGACGCAAGTCCATTACGGCCCTGCGGGCCTTCGGTCGAGATGACGCGAAAGGGAAGGCGCAACCACCCTCCAGTCGGGGCGACTGGAGGGTGGTAACACTGGTCAGGCGTCAATAAACGAGCGTAACTGCTCGGATCTTGCCGGATGTCGGAGCTTGCGCAGCGCCTTCGCTTCAATCTGGCGAATGCGTTCACGCGTTACCGAGAACTGCCGGCCTACCTCTTCAAGCGTATGGTCGGTATTCATGTCGATGCCGAAACGCATCCTGAGCACCTTGGCCTCACGTTCGGTCAGTGCCGTCAGGACATTGGTAGTTGTCTCTTTCAGGCCCTCGTCGGTCGCATGGTCCATTGGCGATTCAACGGAGGTGTCGCTCACCAGGTTCCACATGGTCGAATCATCATCATCTCCCACCGGCGTCTCCAGCGAGATTGGCTGTTTAGCCACATCAAGCGCCTTCAGGACCTTGTCTTCAGGCAGGTCCATCTTGATGCTGAGCTCTTCAATTGTCGGTGAACGTCCAAGCTCCTGCACCAGTTGTCGAGTCAGTCGATTCAACTTGTTGACCGTTTCCATCATGTGAACCGGTACCCGGATGGTTCGTGCGAGATCCGAGATGGAACGCGTAATTGCCTGACGAATCCACCAGGTGGCATAAGTCGAGAACTTGAATCCGCGTCGATACTCAAACTTGTCCACGGCCTTCATCAGACCGATGTTGCCTTCCTGGATCAGGTCAAGGAAATGCAGACCACGGTTGGTGTACTTCTTGGCAATCGAGATGACCAGCCGCAGGTTAGCCTCAATCATGTCTTTCTTGGCCGCGCGGGTCTTACCAACGGCGACAAAAAGGCGACGATTGATATCCTTGATTTCAGCGACATCCACCCCGGTTCGTTCCGAGATCTTGCGGATGATCTTTATCGCGTGACGAATGGAAACCCGATACCGCTGCAGGCTCTCCGAGCAGGGCTCACCGGCGGCGATTTTGGTATCGAGCCAGTTAACATCAGTCTCGTTGCCAACAAAAATGGCAAGGAATTCATCTTTTGGCATCCGGGCCTTGTCGACACAGAGATCCCGGATCATCTTCTCCTGATCCCGAATGCTTTGCATATCATTGCGAACCAGTTCGAGCAGTGGGTCCATGACAGCCGGCACCAGCTTCAGCGTACAGAATACTTCTGCAAGGTCGTCGAAGGCTTTCTGGGTACTCTTGTGTGCCCGCCCCTGTTTGCCGATGAGGGTCAGCAGCTTTTTATGGTGCTTATGGATTAACCCAAGGCGGTGGTGCACGAGCGCTTCATCAAGGCCCTTGTTGGGTTCCTCGACTTCACTTGCGTCATAGTTGCCGCTGGACTTGGCTTCCGCCACCTCAGACATATCAGGTATGACATCTTCCGGATCAAGGAAACCGCTGAGGATAGACGCCAGATCACCTTCGTCCTGAACGACGCGGTCATACTCCCGTAGTACGATTTCGACGACACCTGGGTAACGGGACATGATTGCCATGGTTTCGCGAATGCCTTCTTCAATTCGCTTGGCAATTACAATCTCGCCTTCACGGGTCAGTAGCGGCACCGTGCCCATTTCGCGCATATACATCCGCACAGGGTCCATGGTTTTGCCGACAACCGAGTCAATCGCAACCAGCGCAGGATCGACGTTGCTATCGTCATCATCGTCCTTGAGGTCGCTGCGTTCCGGCGCGTGATCGTAGACGGTTAAACCCATCTCTTCGAACATCTGCACGATATTCTCGAACTCGTCCGATTCGGTAATGCTTTCAGGCAGTGTCTCTGTCAACTGATCGTAAGTCAGGAACCCCTGCTCCTTACCCTTGTCGATCAGAACCTTGAGACGGGATTGATCGCCACTTTCTTCATCATCGTCAGCGTCAATGAGTGCTTCACTCTCGGAGAGCGCCTCCAGGTCCAGGTTCTGTCCTTCATCGAGGGAGTCATCTTCCAGGATCGAATCGAAGTCGCCTTCTCTTGCGTTGCTGGTCATAGGGCTAGAGCTCCATATTTTGACTTATTAGTGATTGCGAGCGATTGGGTGTGGGAGAAAATAGACCTCCTTTCTTGCTTCACGACGCGCTCGACTCTATATAGTGGCGCGTACCGAAAATTAAAGGGCAAGATGAATGACTGACTGTACAACACACTATTCGATGCTTATAATGCTTCGGCCAGTGGTGTAAGCCAACTAGTCTGGATGGGGTCTTATTATCTTTCCCCACCTCCCGAAAGTCCATAACTAATTCAATAAAAAAGAAAATTTCCCACGCACCTCCAATTTGTTAGTTTCAAATAGAGTGCAATAAGTTTGCCAGATATCCCAATTATTCGACGAACGGTCAGATCGCAGCCTTGAACCTGATCTCAGGATCGAGCCAGTGTGTCCATCGTTGTATGAAAAATTTTCCGGGCGCTGGATTTTTGAGGAAGTGCAGGTTTTATACGGTTTATCAGAACCTTAGATCTTTTTTCTAAAAGTCAAGCAACCAAGCACGAAGGAACCTCCACTTTTCGAGGCTTCTATCGCTGGATGATAGCCGGTATATTACAACCCTCGCTAGCCCAAGCTGTATGAATGTACAGTGTTCTCCTCGGCAGGATGGATGCGCATACAGCTTGGCTAGCCGAGACCAATCCCGGCGTTCGTCAGGGTTTCTGATTCGACATCACAATCGTGCCACTGGCCGCAAACATGCCGCCAACGCCGTGCGATATGGAGATTTGTGCGTCCGGCACCTGGGCTGGCGCGGTGCCCCTGAGCTGACGAACACTCTCCTGCAGAGCGTACATGCCATACATACCAGAGTGCATGTACGACAGCCCCCCACCGTTGGTGTTAAGTGGCAACTTGCCACCTGGCGCGGTATTCCTGTCCCAGATAAAGCCAGCGGATTCACCACGCTCACAGAAGCCGAGGTCCTCCAGGCCATAAAAGGGCAAGTGAGCAAAAGCATCGTAGATCATCAGGTGGTCCACATCGGCGTGGGTAATGCCGGATTCTGCAAAGGCCTTTTTGCCTGCAACCTGAAATGCGCGTGACCGCGTGAAATCTTCCATCTGGCTGATCATTGGTGTCTCCACACTTTCGCCTGTACCCAGCAAATACACGGGCTTGTGCGGAAAATCAGCAGCGCGATCCGCCGCAGTCAGGATAAGCGCTCCACCACCATCAGTAACAAGGCAGCATTCCAGCTTGGTAAAGGGATAGGCAATCATGCGGTCGTTCATCACATCTTCCACGGTGATGGGGTCCCGGTATGACGCCCGGGGGTTCATGGCCGCCCATTCGCGCTGTATAACCGCTACCATCGCAAGTTGCTCAAGCGTTGTACCCGTCTCTTTCATGTACCGCAGGAACGGTATCGTAAACAGCGATGTTGGCCCCATGGGCCCGTAGGGTGATTCAAACTGGCCGGGCAACCTTGCACCACCCCCCCCCCCTCGCCAGCCGCCCCGCCCCACGTTGGAGCGGCCACTCTCGCCATGCGTGATGAGCACAGTCTTGCAGAGCCCCTCGTTGATTGCCGCTGCAGCATGGCGGACATGCAGCATAAAAGAGCAACCACCCACCGAGGTACCGTCAACCCATTCGGGCACGATCCCAAGATAGTGGGCAAGCGACGTCGGAGATTCACCGGCAGTAGCAATCCCGTCGATGTCACCAATTGATAGGCCGGTATCAGCGAGCGCATTCAGCGCCGCATCAGCGTGAAGCTGAATCTGGCTCATATTGGGGATCTTGCCGAGATCAGTTGTCTCTGCGGCGCCTACAATTGCAACTGAACCTGGCTTCATGCTGCACCTCCGGCGGGCTCAAAATAGGGGAGCGTAATTTCTTCATTTATTTTTCGATAGGTGACCTGAAGCGGCATATCTAGCTGCAGCGCTTCCGGGGTTTGCTCAACATTGACAATATTGGTCATCATGCGCGGCCCTTCCGCGAGCGTTACGACGGCAATCGAATAGGGTGCATCAATGGCCGGATGAGAACGGTGGTTGATGACGTAGCTGTACAGTGTCGCTTTCCCACTGGCAGGAAACACGCTCACAGCCTTCGAAGAGCAACTTGGACAGAATGGCCGCGGTGGGAAATAGACCGCACTGCAACCATCACAGCGTTGCAGGCGCAACTCGTCCTGCCGCGTGCCGTCCCAGAAGTGTTGGGTTTCCGGTGTTGGCACCGGCAGGGGTAATTTTTCCAGGTTAGCCATGTGGCCTCCTTCTCTTGTGGTTAGTCTTATATGGATAGTTTCAGTCGGCTGAGGTGACTGCTTCCAGAATCTCTAGCCAACCATAATCCGGATCTCCCAGCACAAAAAAATGGGGATTCAACAGACTGTCTTTTGTGTTGTATCGCAGCGGTGCGAGGGTCGTATCCACAACGGTGCCGCCTGCTGCCGCGACAATGGCATGAGCGGCAGCCGTGTCCCACTCGGAGGTAGGGGCCAGCCGCGGGTAAAGGTCAGCTTTGCCCTCTGCGACCAGACAGAGCTTTAGGGAACTGCCCATGTTGGTTGTATCTATGCTCTCGAAGTGACGCGACAGCACGTTCATGCAGGCTTCCAGCGCTTCACCGCCGTGCCGGCGACTCGCGACCACGGTAAGAGGTTCGCCCGCCGCAGTCCGCGCCGCCAGCGCACGCGTTTTAATCGCCGTTCTGGTGCCACCTTGTTCAACGAACGCCGCCTTCTCGCCGTCGAGTTCATAACCGACGTAAAGCACATCTTTCACCGGCACAAAGACAACACCCAGGCAAGGCAATCCATTTTCGATCAGGGCGATGTTCACCGTAAACTCCCCGTTTCGATTGATGAACTCCTTGGTGCCGTCCAGCGGATCAACCAGAAAATAGCGGGACCAGCCGGCGCGGGTCGCAAAATCAATTTCCCCGGACTCTTCCGACAATACAGGTATTTCAGGGAACAGGGCCTCTAGACCACTCACGATGATCCGGTGAGCAGCCATGTCTGCGGCCGTCAGCGGTGAATCATCCGACTTGGTTTCTACACCGTGGTCAGCCTTGGCATAAACAGCGAGGATTGCCGCGCCAGCCTCGCGACTGATCCGGCAAATTTCGACAATCTGGTCAATCATATTGGTTCTCCGTGGGGCAGATTTGAGCTATTCGCGATAGAATGGCGTACTCACGCAAAAATGAACATCTGGCGAAATATTCATTGTCTCAGAATCGACTACGGGAAGCTTTTGACGAAGCGGACACCGTCCTGCTCGACATGGATGGTACCCTCCTCGACCTTTACTACGACAGCCATTTCTGGAATGAATATCTGCCCATAAGATATGCGGAAATTCATGGCCTGGACTTCTATGGTGCCAGGTCTTTTCTGGCTGGGGCACTCGCCGCAGCAGAGGGAACACTTGACTGGTACTGCACGGATCACTGGGCCAGAATCTTCAAACTGGACATCATGAGCATCAAGGCAGAACTGGATCACCTGATACGCTTTCGCCCCGGCGTACCGGCCTTCCTGGATTCCCTGACCCGTAGCGGGAAGCGGGTTATTCTGGTGACGAATGCCCACCCGGATGTTGTCAGACTTAAAAACCGCACAACGGGGGTACTCGACTCACTTCCTCTGGTTATCAGCAGCCATGATTACGGCGTACCAAAACAGGATCAGCAGTTCTGGCTTGCGTTTTCAGCCGAACACAACCTGAATGCCTCCTGCACCATGCTGATTGACGACAGCGAAAGCGTACTTGTCGCCGCCAACCGGTTTGGCATTGCCCACCCCATCTGTGTTGAGACACCCGACACTCGCGGGCCGCGACAAGGCACGAGTGCCTTCCAACTGGTGGATGACTTGAATGACCTGCTAACCCCCCATGGATAAGGTCAGACTCGACAAATGGCTGTGGGCCGCCCGCTTCTTTCGCACCCGGGCGAAAGCCAAGGAGGCTATCGAGGGCGGCAAGGTACAGGTAGACGGCGCCAGAAGTAAGCCGAGTCGGGAAGTCCAGGTTGGCGAGGAACTCAAGGTGCGCCAGGGCTGGGATGAAAAGGTCATTATCATCAAGGCCCTGTCGGACCAGCGGCGCGGTGCTCCTGAAGCGGAGGCGCTTTATGAAGAAACTGCAGCAAGCATTACTCGCCGGGAAGGGGAGGCCGAACAGCGCAGGCTATCCGCAAAAGTTTTTACCGAGGGCCGCCCTACCAAGCGGGATCGACGCCACATCACACGCTTCAAGGACCTGAACAACACCTGATGGCGAGCATGCGCTTATTTGCTCGTTCCGTTCGTGCATCGGGCCCGCCGAATTTGGCATAATCCCCGGCCAGCCACACCGGTCTACAGGAACCAACATGCAAGCGATAGAGGATATAAGCGAGGTCCAGTCCTACACTGACCTCGATATTGCCCAACTGATGGAGATAGCTATCCAGCGCGAAGAGGGTCGGTTGGCGCACAACGGCGCCCTTGTTGTGCACACGGGCGAACGCACCTCCAGACACCCGCTTGACCGCTTTATTGTAGACGAGCCAAGCACCTCGGAAGCCATAGACTGGGGAACGATTAATCGGCCATTCGCGGCTGACAGGTTTGATGCCCTGTGGGATCGTGTCAAAGAATACCTTTACGACAGAAACCGGTTTGTGGCCGACCTTCATGTTGGCGCTGACCCGGAACACTATCTGCCGGTTTCCATCACAACCGAGACGGCCTGGCACAACATATTTGGTCAGGCCCTGTTTATCTCGCCAGAGGCTTTTAATCCCAAGCACAAGGAAGTCTGGAAAATTCTTAACGCGGCACATTTTGTGTGCGATCCAGAACGCGACGGCACCAACAGCGACGGTGCAGTCATCATCAACTTTGCACAGCGCAAGGTGCTGCTTGCCGGCATGCAATACGCGGGCGAAATGAAGAAGTCGATGTTTTCCGTGCAAAATTTTTTGCTGCCAGAAAAAGATGTGCTGCCCATGCACTGTGCCGCCAATGCTGATGAAGAAGGCAACGTCACCCTGTTTTTTGGTCTCTCGGGCACCGGCAAGACCACGCTGTCGGCAGATCCCGATCGCCGGCTCATCGGCGACGATGAACACGGCTGGGGCAGAGGCACCGTGTTTAACCTTGAGGGTGGCTGCTACGCAAAATGTGTGAACCTGACGGAAGAGAACGAACCGGTCATCTGGCGGGCCATTCGATTCGGCACCATCATTGAAAACGTTGTTATGGACGAACATACCCGGCAGCTTGATTTCACTGATACGTCTATCACGGAAAACGGGCGCGCCTGCTATCCGCGCGAGCACATTGACCTGCGCGTTCCAGAGAATCGAGGCGGTGAACCCGCTGCCATTATCTTTCTGACCTGTGACTTGACGGGTGTCCTGCCGCCAGTGTCCATACTCTCGAATGAAGCGGCTGCATATCACTTTCTTTCGGGTTACACCGCGCGGGTGGGCTCAACTGAAGCAGGTGGTGACGCTGCCATTGAGTCAACTTTTTCAACCTGTTTCGGGGCGCCATTTTTTCCGCGTCCAGCCAGTGTTTACGCTGACCTGTTGATCAAACGAATTGCGGAATTCAACAGCAACGTATACCTCGTCAATACCGGCTGGACGGGTGGCCCTGCGGGGGCAGGGGGTGAGAGGTTCAGCATACCGACAACGCGGCAGGTCATCAGGTCTATCCAGAATGGTGAAATTCTTGCATCAGCAACCGGACACCTGGCGCAACTGAACCTGACAATTCCGCTAAGCCTCCCCGGCGTTGACCCGGTGTTGCTGGACCCCCGCCGCGCCTGGCAGGACCCGGCTGCATGGGCGCAAAGTGCTGCGACTTTGGCCACCAGATTTATGGAAAACTTTCGCAGATTCGATGTTTCTGACGATATTGTTAAGGCGGGGCCGCAGGCCTGAAGTCTACGACCACCAGAGCAGGATTGCCTAATGGCCACACAACATTCCGCCGACTTGACGGGCGCTCTCGCCAGTCACCCAGAAGCACTGGTTTTTCGCCGCGGCGTTGAACGGGAGGCTTTGCGGGTAGACCTGCAGGGTAATCTCGCACGCACGCCACATCCAGCGTTCCTGGGGTCCAAGTTAACCCACCCCAGCATCACAACAGATTTTTCAGAAGCCCAACTGGAACTCATTACGCCGGTGGCCAACTCAATTGATGAGACTCTCGCCACCCTTGATGAGGTACACCGCTTTGTGGCTCAGGGTCTGTCGAATGAACTCTTGTGGTCCTCATCCATGCCCTGCGTGTTGCAGGGTGACAATACGATTCCACTGGCCGAGTACGGTTCGTCCAATCTGGCCAGGCTGAAAGCCACTTATCGACATGGGCTCGGCCAGCGTTATGGGCGCGCCATGCAGACCATCTGCGCTGTTCACTATAATTTTTCTTTCCCGGACTCACTCTGGGAAGTACTTGCCAATGCCGAGGGTGAAACAAAGAGCAAACGTTACGTCTCAAGGCGGTACTTTGACCTGATGCGCAACTTCCGCCAGCTTTCCTGGCTGCCGGTATACCTGTTCGGTGCTTCTCCCGCTGTCTGCAACTCTTTTGTTAAAGGCAGGGAACACAACCTGCAGCGGTTCGATGAAGGTAGTCTTTATGCACCAGGCGCAACCTCACTGCGAAGCGGCAACCTGGGTTACCAGAGCGACACACAGGGTGGCATGCTCAATGTTTGCTACAACAGTCTTGAAAATTATGTGTCGACTCTGGCACGCGCTATTTGTACGCCGTATGCCCCGTATATCGAAGCCGGCGTAAGATCAGGCGATGCGTACCTGCAGGTGAATGGCAACGTGTTGCAATCCGAGGCTGAGTTTTACACAACCATTCGCGCCAAGTGTGTGCCGCCAAAAGGCGCAAACTTTCTGAAAGAGTTGGGAGAGAACGGCGTTGAATACCTGGAGGTTCGACTGCTGGATGTAAACCCTTACCTGCCAACAGGCATCGACGCGACGCAGATCAGATTTCTTGACATGCTGCTGCTCCATTGCCTGCTGACGCCCAGTCCCGAACATGACGATGAACGCTGCCGCGCTGTAACCACCAACCTGCAAAGCGTGGTGTGGGAGGGGCGAATCGCATCCACCGTGCTGCTGGATGGCAATAATAGCCGTACTGTATCTGACTGGGGACTCGCCACAATTGCAGCGATGAAACCGCTGGCGAACATACTGGACAAGGCTGATGGCTCCCTTGCTTACACAGAGAGCCTTGGTGCACAACAGCAGAAGCTTGAAGACGCTGCTTATACCCCCAGCAGCAGAATCCTCGAGGATATGCGATCAGAGTCGATCCCTTTCTTTCGCTTTGCCATGAACCAGGCAATCGCGCACACAAGAGGATTTGTTGAAGCCCAGCTACCCACCGATCGTCTCGAACACTTTGAGGAACTTTCGCGCCAGTCTGTTGAAGCGCAACACACGATCGAGGCCCAGGACCAGATCTCTTTCGATGAGTACCTTGCTGGAATCAACGCGGCTTATCAGGACCTGTTTTGAATCATCTTGCGCACTTCAGGGTCTCCTGGCCTGATCCGGGCCTCATTGTCGGCGGGTTTCTCGGCGACTTCGTCAAAGGTCGGTTAAACGGCGAATATCCGGCATCAATTGAACGTGGCATTGCCTTGCATCGTGCAGTGGACGCCTTCACAGATCAACACGTGGTTACACGCCGGAGCGTGTCGCGGTTTGGCGCCCGGTTTCGCCGGGTTGGACCCATCATGGTGGATGTCATCTACGATCACATACTGGCACGGCATTGGGAAAAGCCAGCGACAGGACGGCCGATGAATGCCCCGGAGCAGTCACTTGCACAGTTTGCTGATCAGGTCTTCGACGCCATCGATGTATGCAAGGCAGAGCTTCCGGAAGCCGCTACTGCTGCAGCAGCACGTATGCGGGCCGCCAGATCACTTGAGGCCTACCAGGACGAAGAATTTATCAAGCGCTCCTTTGGCTACCTGAGCCGTCGTCTCAAACGAGACAATCCGCTGGGACAGGGTTTTGCCGAGTTCAAGTCAAACGAGCATGAACTGATTGAAGACTTTCAGGTCTTCTATCCTGAGCTGCTGGAATTCAGCAGACACTGGCAAGTCAATCACTAGCACGGACACAGTCATGGCCCTTCCTTCTTCCAGAATTATTTACCTGATTGTTTTCGGCGGTTGCACCTTTCTCATGGGTGTGGCGCTGTACATGGAACACGTCATGGGTCTTGAGCCATGCCCCCTGTGCATCTTCCAAAGGGTGTTTGTCATCATCGCCGGACTGGTTGCGCTTGTTGCAGCGATACACAATCCTGGAATCACCGGCATTCGGGTGTATGGTGGACTGGTGGCACTGTCAGCAGTGGTTGGTGGCGGCATTGCCATTCGGCAACTGTGGCTGCAGAGCCTGCCCGAGGACCAGGTCCCGTCCTGCGGGCCAAGCCTCGACTACCTGATAGATGTCTTTCCAATGACGGAAGTAATCAGCATGGTGTTGTCTGGCGATGGCTCCTGTGCTGAAGTTCAGTGGACCCTGCTCGGGCTCAGCATTCCGGGATGGACCCTGATCGGCTTTGTCGGGCTTATTGCAATAGGCGCCTTCCAGATCATTTGCCCAAAACAACGGGTAAACTAACCTAACATCAGGAAAATTTTTAATGCTGACTTCCTCAACCCTTTTTCGACGTGTTTTGCTTATTGCGATCCTGCTCGGCATGAACCCGGCAGTACAGGCAAAAACTGAAGACACCGATGCCGCACCCGCGGAGGAATCCATCCCGGCGCCAACGCGTTTCCAGACCTCACACAAGGGAAGGTTTAACGGCGAAACCATTGCTTACACCGCCAATGCCGGAGAAACCTACCTGAGGGATCCGGCCGGCAAGCCAAAAGCGACAATCTTCAGCTTTGACTATATCAAGCAGGAGACCGGCGATGCAGGATCCAGACCGGTTACTTTTGTCTGGAACGGTGGCCCAGGTTCTGCCTCCGTATGGCTTCACATCGGCGGCTACGGTCCAAAGCGTGTGGTGGTACCAAGTGATGCGGCGCATCCGGGGCCTCCCCCTTACGATTTGCGAGACGCACCGGAAACCATTCTCGACGTCACTGACCTTGTCTTCATTGACCCGGTTGGCACTGGGTTCTCGCGCGCCCTGGGGAAACACAAACCTGAAGAATTCTGGGGCCTAAAGGAGGACGCTGCCTCCATGGCAGAGTTCATTCGCAACTGGCTGACAGATAACGGTCGCTGGAATTCACCAAGGTTTTTGCTGGGTGAAAGCTTCGGGACAACCCGCGCCGCCGCTGTTGCAAACCTGCTTGAAGACGACTTCCAGATTAGCCTGAACGGAATTATTTTTGTCTCCCAGGCGCTCGACTACGCCGGCTCAACGCCGTACCTGGACGACAACCTGGTATCTTTCATCACCTACATTCCGACCATGGCTGCGACGGCCGCCTACCACGGTAAAGTTTCTCCACCGCCCGAAAACCTGGAAGCCTTTCTCCAGTCTGCGCGCAAGTTTGCGGTTGATGAAATGTTACCCGCCCTGTTTAAGGGGAACACCCTGGGTGAACTTGACCGCGCCAGGCTAGTCGACCGGCTTGCCTACTTCACCGGGCTGTCGAAACAGTACATCCAGCAAACAAACCTGCGCGTCCGGGGTGATCGATTTGCCAAAGAGTTATTGCGTTCAGACGGCATTGCACTGGGGCGACTCGACGGTCGCTACACCGCGGACGAAATTGATGATGTTGCCGCCAACACCGCGAGTGATGCCTCGAGTGACGCCATCTCTGCACCTTACAAGGCAGCAATGATGAGCTACATGACCGCCACCCTGGGCGTCAACTGGAACCGGGAGTACCTTTCGCCCTCTGACCCCAACCTTTCTTCAAAGTGGCGCTGGCGCACAGTTCCCGACGATTCCTCCTGGGAACCATCGTTTGTCAACACGGCTCATGACCTGTCCGAGGCCCTTCGAAAGAACCCCTCACTTCGAGTGATGGTTGCCTCCGGTTACTATGACCTGGTAACACCCTTTTTTGACGCCGAGTACACCTTGAATCGTCACAACATCCAACCCGGCCGCATTGACTACAAATACTATGGCGGCGGTCACATGATGTATGTTAACGAGCCCGCCCGGCTGCAGCTATTGCAGGATACGCGGTCGTTTATCCAGCGCCAGACGACAAGGTAAAACTCGTCAGGGCACCGACTCGCGGTCCTTGGATTCATCAGTAATGATGATCCTTGGGTCCAACACGCAGAGCTCCGTTTCATTCTTGGTCTTAATCGAGTACTGAAAGGTACCCGGCGCATGAAACTCACACACATATTCCCTGGTAGAGCCGCGGCAAGTCATGAAACTGGGGAGATCCAGATTCTTGTCGAGTATCTCAAAATCGACCGGCGTGCCCGTTGCCTTGAAAGTGATGGAGGGGTTAGCGCTTGCGCCTGATGCGTCTGCACAGGTGAGATCATACTGATAGTAGTCATAACCTGACTGACCCACCTTGGTTCTTTTGCAGTAGCTATTGCTGCTGGAACCGCTTTTGCGGGGAATCGCACTGACAGGGCAAATCACCTTCGTCCGTGAAGCACCAACTCGCACCTGCTTGAAGTCGATGATGATATCTGCAATGTTTGCCGCGTGCACGTTGCCCGCCAGCAGCGACCAGCAAAACATCATCAGGAACCTCAGCGCCACAGTCCTGGCCTCCCTATTCATCTGCTTCTCCTGTTTCTTTTGGATCAAAGTTTACATCTTTGTCCACCAGCAATTGCGGGTAGCCCTTGTGAATCATCTCCTGCAGTGTCGACTTTGCGTTCGAGCGCTCCCCCAGGCGAGTAAACGCCACTGCGACGTCATAAAGCACGTAGATATCACGACTTCGCGCTAGCGCCTCTTCAATATAGTGCTCCGCCTCTGCGGAATCTCCCACCGTGGCGGTTGCAAGCGCCAGCGCTGAAAGGACATCTGCCGCATCCGGATTAACGGTCCGTGCTTCCTTTGCCAACTGGACGGCACGCGAGTAGTAGGGGCCACTGTCCTCATCCGGCAGATAATGCGCGGCTTCACCGCTGTTTAGCCACATACGATAAGCGTTGTCGTTGAGTTTGCTCGCTTGCTGATAAGCCGTCAGGGCAAGGTCAAAACGACGCTCAAAAAAGTAGGCGGAACCCAGATTTGAAAATGCCGCGTAGTTGGGTTCTGCTGCGACCGACTTCTCCCACTTGCCAATGGCACGCTCAAAGTCTCCCTGCATGTAATAGGCTGAGCCAAGGTCGTTAAGCACAAAAGGCTGTTCATCCGTGAGCGACGCAACGCGTTCATATTGGTTGACTGCCTCAGCATAGTTACCCCGTTTGAAGTAAATAGCTGCAAGGGATTCAAAGAGTCGCCAGTTGGTCGGCTCATAACCCTGCGCCTCCAGAATCAACGAGCGAGCGCGGCCGAGATCACCCTGACGGTCCGCGATACGGGCAAGGCCAACCAGCGCCGGCGTCAGGTATTGAGAGGTTTTTAGCGCTCGCTGGTAACTCTCTTCTGCTTCATTGAGTTGTCCCGCTACGCGATACAGGTCCCCCATCGCAATATCAACCCAGGGGTTGCTGCTGTCGATGCGGGCTGCACGAATACAATTCCGTTCTGCATTGCCAAAGTCACTGACGTCCCTTGTCAGCGCATAGATCGAAAGGTAAGAAGAGCAGAGGCCGGCCACGGCCTCGGCAAAACGAGGTGAAGTGTCCACAATTGCCTGAAGTTCGCTCGCCACCGTCCGACGTTCGTCGATGGGAAGCTGGCGTCTGGCCCGGGCCTGGAGGGTCAGGTAGTTCAGGTACACATCGTTACCTACATCCGGTTCATTCAACGAGACCGCTTCACCAAACTCTTGCGTAATACGCCTGACAATGATTTGTGTGGCCTGCGGGATTGAGGTGGTTTTCAGGTCAATCTCAAATTTCAGGCGGGTCTGCTGTCGATTGTTGTCATACAGAGAAACTGCAAGCCGATCATCGAGCTGAACGCCACGCAATGCATAGTCGACCCGATCGGCTATTACACCTGCGATATCGCCAGGCGCGTCGGTGAGCAGTCTCACCTGGATGCGCGAGGCACGCGCCAGCAGCGCGGCAACTTCCTCGCCAATGTCCTGTGGCATATCCCGGAACGGCGCAATCAGCACGCTGACAGGCGAGTCGATGGGGGTATCGGCGTTGCTTTCTGGTATCGACGTTTGAGCCGGTGAGGAGACGACAGAATCTCCAGGTTCCACAAAATGCCGCTGATAGAAAAAGCCCAGCGCACTGACCAGAACCACACTGGCGATGGTAAGAACCGGCAGCGAAAACACCGTAAAGTGATTTTTTGGAGGCAATACAACCGGGCGATCTATGGCGGCGCCCACCGCCCGCAGCAGGCTGGCAATCTCGTCGGGTCTGGTTCGCCCGGGCCAGCCGGTAAGGTCGCATGCCTGCATTTGGCGAAATACCAGCGGCACGCGCACCCCTTCGAGCAACACGGGTATGAGAATCTGGCGGGCAAGCCCTTCACTTGCCTCCGCGTTAACCCACTCAGACGTAATTGACCGTGATGTCCAGAGCACGAGCACACACTTTGCCTTTTCTATCTCCTGCTCGATCACGCGACTGAATGCGCTACCGGGTCCAATCTCCTTGTCCCACCATACGCTCCAGCCCTGATCCTCCAGAAGCTTGACGAGTGCCTGCGCTCTGGTGCGATCTTCTCTGGCATAGCTGACAAAAATGTCGGCCATAAACTGCCTTTCATCTCAGGAATCGAGCTACGTTAACCTCACCCCGGACCAAGTGCAATTGCGGCAGGCACGCGATAAGGAATGCTACACTTCAGGCTCGATAACTAACGCCGGGGGTAGTCAATGGAAGTTCATGGGTATTGTGACGAGCGATTCGCAGCGGTGCGTGAACTGTTTGAAAAGAACTTCACCCAGGAGGGTGATGTTGGGGCCAGCTTTGCCGCAACCGTAGAAGGGGAGTTTGTTATCGACCTGTGGGGTGGACATGCTGATGCAGCCAAAACCAGGCCATGGGAAGAGAACACCATTGTTAACGTCTACTCCACTACCAAGACCATGTC